>CAJOCN010000014.1 GCA_905233255.1 Paludibacteraceae bacterium | reverse complement strand
ATAGAACTTGTAATCCGTTAGTTCATCCAGATTCTCAATCGTTACGGACGTCTCTGCGACCGGAGTGAACTCAGTCGGTTGCTCCGCAGAAGCCAAAGCATATGCATACTCGAAGGAACCACCGTCCGAAGTGTTGTCCCAAGCAAGCGAAGCGGTCTCTGCTCCTACTTCGGATACGCTCAATCCTTCCGGTTTCGGACAAGCGAGCCGGCTGATAGCGAAGTTATCCACTGCAGCAGGCGGGTTGTAAGCTGTACTATATGAACTATAGTACCAATAGAGGATCACCTTATAGATACCTGCCTCGTCTATGCGGTACTCAAATGACTCTTGCTGCCACTCGGATTTTCCGTAGAGAGAGGAAACGCTATGCAGTGTCTTCCAACTTGAGGAAGGCGACGAACCGGCTGCGGGCTCTTCAGATGCAGGAGCCAAATACACGCGCAGGTACGCACTGCTACTACCATTATTCTTCCAGTCATAGGAGAAGGTATATACGCCTGTCTCCGTAATATGGAACGTCTTGGTGGCATATACACGTGAATAAGTGGTTTCATAGGCATATGCGTTGCTTGTGCCGTCGTTCGATATATACAACGAATGCGTACCGCCTTTGCTTGCATCAGTACCGAGTACCCATTGGTTAGTCTGCTCTCCATTGATGAGCAACCATTGGTTGGCGGACTCGAAGTTATCCGAGAAAGCGTGCTCGCCATCCAGCACAACAGGGGTCTGGATGGTATGGAACTTAACCGAGAGCGGAGCACTAAAGGTACTCTCGTCGCACTTACGACGAACGAAGAAGACATAGTCCGTTACCTGGCTCAACTCCGTCAGTTCCACAGTGTTATTGGAGGTCTCATTTGCGAAATCCTCATCTGCAGGCACGAAGTCCGCTGCCGGGTTCGCCTTGTAGCCATACTGCCATGTACCGGCCTCTTCAGCAGTCCAAGCCGCCGTAGCGGTTGTACCGCCGATACCGGTTATATTCAGGCTGAGTGCAGGTTGGCAAGCCGGAATCGGCTCTATCTTCACCGCCGAGATATGGAGGTTGTTGTCTCCGTTCGATTCGGTGGACTCGCCGTAGAAGGCAATCTGTACGCTCTTGCCGGCATAAGCAGAGAGATCAAACTTCACGGTCTGACCGGCGGCAGTAGCGTTGATTTCGTCGAAACGATAAGTTACATCGTCCCATGTACGCAAGTCTTTCCATCCGGTGCCATCGTTAATCGCCACGATGAATTTATCATCGTTCTGTGCACCGGCAGTCGGAGCTACGATCGTACCGGAGCTCTTGGTGAGTGCCAGATTGAAGGAGAGCTGATAGCCCGCCTCCATCTCTATCATCGGCGAAACGATCCAGTGTTTGGTATCCGTACCTGCGACATTCAGATAAAGGTGATAGGTGGAATCCGGGAATACACCGTTCTTATAAGAGGAACTTCCGGCGATAGCCCATCCGGCAGAAACGGCTTCTAATTCTTCGCCACCTTCTTCCCATAATCCGGAATAGCGTTTCCAGTCAGAGGGCAGAGAATACTTACTGAAGCCCTGCGAGAACGGTACACCGGCGGCAGTCTTGACAGTAATCGGTTTGCAATAATCAGAGAGGTCATCTCCGCCGCAATCAGCAGCCACTTTTACGTTATACTCGGTATAGGTATCCAGACCGGAGATGGTGAACGCTGTATTGCTATTAGCAGCAATAGTACTCCAGTACTGCACTGAATCAGGGTCAGATGCTTTCTTGTACTGTACTTTCCATGCGAACTCACCGGTGTTGGCTGTCCAGCCTACTTGAACGGAGTTCTTAGTAGCCTTACCGTCTATCTCGTGGAGATCAGTCGGCTTCAAGCAGGTCGGGATAGCAGCAATCTTCACATTATCGATGTGAATACGGTTGTCACCACTACCCGTGTTGTACACGTAGAATGCAATTTGAATATTCTGCGAACCATATGCACTCAGGTCAATTTCCACATCTTCTCCTTCAGCGGAGCAAGTGATATCATTAAACACATACTCAGAACCCGTATTATTCCATTCACGGAGAGTATTCCAGTTGGAACCTCCGTCAGTAGAAGCCAAGACGACGAGTCGTGCATTCGGTTGCGCTGCAGGCTCCGGTACGTTGTCTCCTGTCCAATAGGTCAGCGCCAGATTGAAAGACAGTTGGTGAGCCGCTTCCATAGGAATAGATGGGGATACCAGCCATGCATTGCGGGTACTGTACACCTCAATATGAGCATGACTATCAAAGACCCCGTTATAGGTACCGAATGACCAATATGAAGAAGAAGTTGTCAGTGCAGCCGAACCATCAGCATTCAAGTCCCCTGTGTATCGACTCCATCCGGAGGGGATAGAGGAAGTGCTGAACTTCTCCAGATAGGGCAGTCCGATGAGGGTGTTGAAGGAAGCCGATTTTGCGGAACTGGGAGGATTCCCCTCACCGCAGACGTTATAGACTTTGACGTTGTAAGCCGAGTTCGAGGTAAGTCCCGTAAGAGTGTAGGACGTGCTGTGGAGGTTCTCTACTGCCGTCCATTTGTCTGCGGAGGATAATTTATACTCCAGCAGATAAGTGCCGGTACCTCCGGTCCAACTCACTACAGCCGAATTAGCAGCAATGTCGTTTACAACGACCGACCCCTGATCGACTGGGTCACAGGAAGGTCCGGAACCGGAAGCAGTAATGTCTAACTCAATCACGCAGCGCGAATAACTGCGAGTGCCGGACACTGAAGACAGATCAGACACATCATACTCGCCATCATCCCTGTTGGCGTAGAGCGTCAGATGCTCACTGCCGGAAAAAGATTTGGCTTCCGAGCCGGAAGAAGATGCATACACATAAGCTCCCGTGACATCCCGGAAAGCAATCAGCAGATTGCCCGCCCCGCTGTAACTAAACGGGTTTTCCAGCGTGAATGTTTGTTTTTGCTCGGTAGTAGAGAAAGTGACCGAGCCGGAGTACACCAGATTGTCGGAGGAAAGCGTTTCCCAATCGTAAGAAGAGGAGAAACTCTCTTTGTCCGTTTCAACCATGTACATTTCGAGGTCACGGGTGATATCGGAGCCTGTAAAGCTCTTCAGCCATAAGCTGACACTCGTAATGGTCCCTGCCTCACCTATCTCCGACGCAGTATAAATCTGCTGCGAGACGGAATAGTTGTAGTAGCAGTACGCCGGGAAATTGTACGAGAAAGAAGTGCTCGTAGGATCACCGATGGTTACCTCTGTAGCTTGGATTGGCACGCCTATGCAACACAGCAGTGTTACGAGCAGAAATGCCAACTTTTGAGTAAATGTTCTCATAAGCTTTTTCTTTTAAATTAAACAATAAAATTAACTATATTTCTATAAATATTATAAATTATTTTCTCTCCGATTAAGCGCAATAAAAACAATTTGGCGGCAAAATTACGAAAAAACTTTTATTTATGCAAATTATTTTAAAGAAAAGTTACTTTTTGTCACAAAAATGCTATCTTTAGTTTACAAACAGAACAAAAGGTTCCCAAATAAGAAACCTTTTGTTCAATTTTACGGGTAGCTCGTTTATTCCTTGCCGAGTCCGTTTACGTTAGGGTGTGGGTATTTTAATAACTAACGAACAACCAACTTATCTCCAACTAATCTCTAACGATTGAGTCGTTCAGAGTCTTGGATCGAGTACTTTCTGACCCGAAGCGTTATACCACTCGTCGTTGAGGATAATATACATATTCTCGCGATAGATCACCTTCCGCGCCCCTTTGCTCTCTAAGTCGCCGATGAGGTCAATTGCCTCCTGTCGGTCAATGATCGTGAGGGTGTGTACAAGTATCGCAGCGCAGAACTCACTCTGGATACGTACGGTATCGGTATAGACACCCTTGGGTGTACCGGCGGGGTAGTATATCGGCGCCTGGCCAGCGGCATAGGGGTGTAGCGGATCGGCATAGCTGTACGGCAGATCGGCTATATCCACGGTGCGCTCCACATAGACAGTGTCCGCACCGCCTCCCTCGCTCATATAACTGATGACGAGTGTCTCGACACTATCACATCCGATGGATGAGATCATGGTGTCGCGGTAGATACCGGCGCGGTTATAGATCTTACCATTCCACTCGAACTCTTCGCCCTTACAGATCGTTGCCTCGGTATCCTCGCCGTAGCGGCGCTCCTTGACCGTCAGGTGGAGTGTGACGATCGAGTCACAGCCGTACTCAACGGTCTGCAGTTTGCGGCGATAGGAACCAGGCTGCTCTTTCGCGGAGAAGTTGAGATCGGTATAAGTATCTCCCTCGCAGATGGTATCGGCATAGAGGGTCTGCTGTGTCGGGAAGACCTCGATCTCGAGCGAGAAGACAGAGTCTTTCTTACCCGCCCGTGCCTCAGCGTCCGTAACCGGATAGACAGTCGGGTAGGCGTGGATACCGGGCTTGGTATCATCTCCGGAGAGGAAGATATCGCCAACCTGCACATCCTCGTACTGACAAGCGGAGGTGTAGTCCACCGTCTTTTGGAAGTATGCGAGGCGGAGGTTATCCACATGGATAGCGACACCGGTGTTAGAGGCAGTCTTCGCCTCACGGTAGAGACCGATCCGGATGTTCTTGCCGGCATACGCAGCAAGCGAATAACGTACGTTCATGCCGTTGGTCGGGATGTCGCGCAGCTGCATGCCCTCGGGGTTGGTATTCTGCCATTTAGCGAGTATGTTCGCGCTCTTCCAGCTCTCACCACCATCATCCGAAACGATGATCATGAAGTAGTAATCATCCTTCATATCGTTCTCCGTAACGGCATTGGCTGTCGGCATATGTGCTGAGTTACAAGCCGTAAGTGCGAGATCCATCGAGAGGTGGCAGCTGTCGTTCTCGGGCAGGTAGAAGTTAGGCGAAACGAGCCAGTGGTAGTCGTTCGAAGATCCGGACGCCACATAGTGTGAGCCGTTGAGGCCGTAGCTATTCGCCGTACGGACGAAGCTCCAGTTGTCCGATCCGCGGGTGAGTACACCCGTGGAGTCCACTACGTTATCGGCGTGCGCCTTACTGGAGATCCAGTAGGTACTATTGACTACCTCATTGAATTCCTCCAGGAAATACGGGCTGCGAGAGGTGGTGAAGGTTGCCTTGGTGGAGAAATTGCTCTCGCCCCACTCTTCTCCGCAGACGGATTGTACCCGCCATACGTATGTAGTGAGCGGCTCGAGCCCCTCCACGCGGGCGGAGTTGGTCTTCACCTCACTGTCATAGACGATTGCCTTCTCATCCTCGAAATAGAGGTCGGTCGAAACCTGCAGGCGGTAACTATGTGCTACAGCCGGTCCGTCCCAAGCGAGGTCCGCATGTACTGAACCGATCAAGACGTTCGTCAGTTCCTTCGGCTCCTTACACTCATTGATGCGCTCCACGGCGATATTATCTATCCAGAGATAGTCATTTGTCTTGCGTGTCGTACCGCCCTTCTCGTAGAAGGAGGTCATGATCACCACATAAGGTCCGGTAGCGCCGGTGAGCTCCACCTTCATCTGCTGGAAGAGGAAGTCATTCGCCGCAGTAGCGGTGTTCGCCGTAGAGAGGGTACCGTCGTAGGTGAGTGTATCGATCGGAACGAAGGTAGCGGTATCCGCGGGATTGGTCATCGTACCGACGATCACAGACTTGGAGTAGGTGGAGCCGGTATAAGCGCTCATCACCGCACCCGTGGTAGCAGATACATACGCGGGCCTCATCCAGAACGAGAGTTGCAGGGTGTCATAGGCGTTGACATCCATCTGAGGCAGCGCTATATACGGCTGGTACGACGAGCGCGAGCTATACGAAGCACGCATCATCAGCGCTGAGGAGCCCATATAACTGTAGGACGCAGAGGCGGTGTTCGCCTGGTTGTACGGATCGTAGGTAGCGGAAGTCCACCCGCCGCGGGCTGCGTCGGAATAGGTCCAGCACAGCATCTGGCGGTAAGCACTGTTGCCGTTGATGGCCTCGGTGCCCTCTACGGTCTCAAAGCCGCAGGTGTACCCCTCTGTAACCGGTGCGCACTCCGTATGGAAGGATACGGGTTTGGAGGACGGCGAAGGTTCAGTGCCCTCTACCTGATAAACGTACCACTGGTAAACCATCGCCGGCCGGAGTCCGCTCAGCGAATAGGAGGTAGCTACCACCGTGTCGCGGGATATCTCCTCGCCTACCGCGTTGAGCAATACGACTACCGTCGGGAGCTGCGGGTGACGCGTGTTCCAAGAGAGGGTAGCGCTGTTCCCGGTGATGTCCGAGGTACGGGTGGAGGAAGGCGCAAAGAGGGTGTTGCCGATCGGCTTCACGGTCAGATCATCGAGATAGAAGAGACCCGGAGCAGGCTGGAAGAGGACAATATACTTACCCTCCGCGCCGGTGAGCGGCATACGCATCTGCTCCCAATAACGGAGTCCCGCAGGATCGTTCTCCACATTATCCAGGGAGTTCAGCTCCGTCTGGGAGTAGGTCAGTGTATCCAGTACCTGCAGGGTGCTGAAATCCATCGGGTCGGTCAGCGTACCGACTACGATCGACTGGCTGTAGGCTGCTCCCAGATAGGTAGCATCGGCTATACGGCCTGCGTACGAAGCAGAGGTATATTCCTTATCGTAGTTAGCGAAACAACGTCCGTAGAAATCAATCATCATCGTATCGAGCCCGCAGTTCAGCGCCGGGAGGACGATATAGGAGTTGTAGTTCGCATCCGTCGTATGGATACGCAAGGAGTGGCTGTCATTACGGCCTATCTCGCGATGCAGCGTAGAGCTGTATGCAGCGAGCGGACCGTATGACGGATAGCCCTTGCGCTGTATGAGCCACTGGTAGCCGTTGACAGGTGCGTCATAGGTGATACCTACGGTGAAGCAAGAGGGTTTGATATAGAGCGAGTCCAATCCGTCTCCCGCCAATATATCGTTGGGTTCCCACTCAAAGGCGTCATCGAAGGACCAGGAGAACGCGCCCTCAGCATCCGGCTCGAGCGGCAGACAGAGCGTACGGAACGACATCTTATCCGTAGTTACATATCCGGTAGCGGAAACGACAGACTCCAGAGTAGCCGTGTAGTTAGTCTGCTGGTCGAGTCCCTCTACGAGCTGCGAGGTGACGCCGGTCAGGTTCAGATAAGATGCTACGGTAGTACCCGCCTCGTTCTTGATATAGAGGTTCCACGGACCGCCGATGTTGTTCCACTCCACGAGTGCCTTGGTGCCCTCCGCCGTAATCTTACTGAGCGAAACGAGGCTGAAGCTCTTCGGATCACCCATCTGTACATCGTCAATGACGAGATACACAGAGTCGGACGACTGTTTAGGCAGACGGAAGACAATCTGGCGGGTAGCCGTCTGTTGCTGCGTGAGGTCGAGCGTATAGGCGCTGTAATGATAGTTGTTACGCGAGGTAGCCACCGAGTTCGTATTCAGTTTATCCAGATGGATAGTAGCGAGCGGCTCGTAGGTATCGAAGGATTTATCCTTCTCGATCGTACCGATCTCCAGACGGACGTCGGAGGTAGCGGTCGGATATTTCTTCGAACCGTTCGCGACGAGGTAACCCGGGCGCACCTTGAACTCGAAGGAACGATCCTGCGCCTCCCCGATAGCGGGGAAGATGATATATCCGCCGTAGTACTTACCGCGTGCATGCATCATCAGTGCGCCTGTACCGGTGCGGGCATAGTAATTATCGCCGGCATCCTCCAGGCTATACGGATAGTAGATATACGAATCCGACGGGGCGCCGATGGAGTCCTTCCCCGCCTCCAACGCCGGGTGGAGATAATAGCGGTCCGTACCGGAGTTCATACTGCGCTGCCACGGCTCCCCCTTCTCAAAGCCGAAGAAATAGCTATTGGCGTAATAGAAGCGGGTGTTGAGCCGCAGCGGCGTACGAGACCAAGCGCTCTGATCCTCCTCGCTACAGATAGTACGCGCGTATATTAAATAGGAGGTAGCGTCCTCGAGGCCAGTGAGGAGAACGCGTGTCGAGTCCTGAGTGATGCGCGGAGCGGTCTCAATCAAGTTCGCCAGCGCGGCAGCCCCTAAGGTCTCCGTATCGGACTCCTTGATCACAACGATCTGCCATTGCGAGTCGGTTCTGTCCGCCGGTGTGAGTAGCAATTCCGCGGTATGGGACGATACGGATACCGTACGCACCTTAGGCGCGTTGCAGGACGCTAACTTGGTCAGCGATACATTATCCACATAGACATCGTACATATCGGGCAAGATATTCGGTATTCCGGTGGTGATGACGAGGTTGTCGTACGGCAACTCATAATCCGCCAGATCCATCGAGCAATGCGTGAAGGCAGAAGAACCCGCCAGATTGAATGTCTTGAGGAGGACAAAAGTCGTGACATCATCCACATCCTCCATTACACCTACATATGCCTTAGCCGAGCTACCGCCATAATATGAGCGGGCATCGAAAGAGAGGTTGAGGTTCTCCAGATTACCATCCACCTTCGGCACCACCATCCAGCATCCTCTGGATGAGTAAGTGGAAGGATAGAGCTCTATCGCCTTGGTACCATTATCAGAGACCTCCCGAACGGAGAAATCGGTAGTAGCACTGCCGGTATATAAGAACTGCCAGCAACCGGGCGAGCGGTCACCCTTCTCATAACTCTCGAAATCATCGTAGAACGGCAGCGGCAAACCGGTCTCCGTAGGACAGGCGGTACGTACCGATGCGTAGCCCTGAGATATATCCGTACTGTCGCCCACGCCGCAGATACCCTGGGCGTAGATATAGTACCGGGTGAAAGGCTGCAGCCCCTTTATCCGTACGTTGCTCGAATGGGTCACGATGGTATCAACCAGATAGTGGTATGACGACTTCAGAGAGTCTTTCAATATCTTATCGGCAACCATCACACGGTAAGAATTCTGGTAGCCCTTCCAGCTGATGGTAGCAGAGCTCTCATCGACCGTATCCACGACGAATGCGGTGTTCGGACGGCAGGGCGGTATGAGCTCCACCGAGACCTCCGAGATAAACACCTCGTTAGACGAACCGAAATCAGAGAGGAAGGCAATATTCTTACCCATATTACCCATATAGTCGCCCTCGTAATTCTCGAACCCGACGAGATAGGGAGCCCAGTTTTTCGGATCGAGGGTAACGGTATCTACCGCCATGAAGGTATTCATATTGGTTGTCCGGGTGACCACGCCGACAATCAGTTTGTTGGCTCCGTTGGATGATCCGCGTCCCCAGAAATTAACCTGATACTTGTTAATCGCATTGACATCCAGCGCCGGCATAATGGCATAAGCGCCCGAATAACTCGTCTTTGAAGCATCCGATAGATACACCTCGTCCTGGAACCGGAGATAGTTATAGCCGTCATGCTTGGTATCTGTCCTGTCGCTGACAAATGGGATATAGTTGCCGTAGGCGCCGGCGGTCTTGCTGCCGGTGGTCCAACACGGCATCTCTCCCGCCGCGCCGGTAGTGAAGCCCTCCTCATAAGAGAAGGTGACCGTACCTAACGCCTCGGGCGTCAGCGGCAGACAGGGCGTCATGAAGGCTATGGATTTCCACTGCGAGAGGACGCTGTCCTGCTCACAGATAGCGGCGGCGTAAACGTAGTACTTGGACTGTCCCTCCAGACCGGTGATCGCCTGTACATTAGCAGTTACCGTATCGCGGAAAAGCACGTAATTATCCGGTATGACATAATTCTCGTCATACAGATTGTCCTCATTGATAGCCCGATTGGTTACGAGCAGTACCCATCTGTCGGAACTGCCGAGACCGCTATAAACCTGTACGCCGGAGGTAGTCAGATTAGACAGGTACGGTTCGGGAGCAGAACAAAATACCGACACAACTGATACATCGTCCAGGTAAATCCAGTCAAATCTGCCGGAACGGGTTGACCATGCTATATATTTGGCATTGGCGGGAATGCGCGCCTTATAAGCACTCAGATCGTAGGTAAACGTACGCAGGTCTATTACACCCGACGTGTTCACAGTATCCAGCGGCACTAAGGTAGCTATATCCTCCGGATCCGTCATCACACCGAACACACACTTATCCGAACTATATGTACCTGCCGTGAAAGTGACCATGACCTTGTACAGCGAGTCGCACTTAATCTTAGGTGAGGCTACCCACACCACTCCGTCTGAGTAAGACGAGGTTCCCTCCAAGTAAACCATGTTACTGCCTTCATGCGTCTTGACGATGGGGCTTGAACTGCTACCGAAGTTGTTGCTTCCCGTCCAGCAATCGGGAATGCCGTACTCGAAGGTCTCTTTGTTCGGCTTAGAGGTATCGAAGAGCGCGCAGGAGGTCTTCGCCGTAACCATCGTCCAGACACTATCGCCACAGAGCGTACGCACATATACATAATAGGTATGCACCGGCTCCAGTCCGCCTACGTGGAGGTCCGTGCCGGAGAGGATCGTATCGCTTATCACCTCATAGTTGGTATTGTAACTACCGTTCTTGACCGCAGCGATGGAGACGGAGGTGTTCAGCACCTTCACCTCCCATTGGTTAGACGGGGAGACTCCTTTCCACGACATGTCGAACGAATCGGGGTTCGAGTCCGTCTGGCGGAAATCGTACGCCTCGATACAGGACGGGTCTTTCAGCTCCACATTGTCTATCAGCACATCGCTGCTCGTCATCAGCGTACCCAGGCCCGAAGTGATGGCGATATTATCGTACGCCAATTGGTAGTTCGAGAGCACGAGACGCACCTTCGTGAAGGTAGAGGAGTTCACCTCTATCGTATCGAATGGCACGAACGATGCCTGATCCGCTATATCGCCCATCGTACCGACAACCACCAGCCCCGTTGAAGAATAGTACTGCGAATAGAGCCGTACATCGAAGGACAGGAGCATGCTGCTCAACTCGCCCTCCACCCTCGGCAGGATAGCCACCGAGCGGTGGGTCGTACCGGACGAATAGAGATGCAGCACTTTGTTAGAGGCGGAAGAAGAACCCGCCTGGTAGATCACCGGATAGCCGACACCCATATAGTCCGCCAGCTGCCAGCACCCGACATTGGTGCTACCGGCGTTATAGCTCTCGAAAGTCTCCTTATAGGGGAACACCTCGTCCTGACACGGCGTACTGAACGCCTGCTCCATCCACCAGTCGCGGTCACACGTAGCGCGCACATAGATATAATAGGACGAGTGCGGCGTGAGACCGCCGAACCCGAAACGGGGGTCCTGAGAGGGGTTATGCCACTCCAGCGTATCTGCTATCACCACTCCGGGCAGAGACGCTATCTCGGGGAGCGTCTTGTTGATGCGCTGGTTTGTCGTCAGCGCCGTGCGGGAGATGAAGAACTCCCATTCATCGGAGAGTAAACTGCTCTCCCATCCTACCACCACTGAATCCGGGAAGATAGACAGATCAATGTTCGTAGGCGGTACGCACTCGGAGAGTTCCTCGACCGTGATCTCATCAATAAAGTTGATGGTGTTCTCGGTCATGTTCATCACATCATCCCATACGATAGCAATCACGCCCTCCGGACCGCGGTAGTTCTCAAAATTAGCGTAGCAGCGGGTATAACCCGTCGCATTCAGCGTATGGTGAGACACCGGTACAAAGGTATTGATATCCATCGGGTTAGACATGACACCGATGGTAGCGTGCGCCTGGTTGAAGGTAGTACCGCCGGAGAGGAACAGTTTCACCTGCACTCCGCTCAGGTCATCCACCATCGGCAGCGTCACCCATGCGTCCGTACCACCACGTTTGTTCATATACAGATAGCCGGAGCCGGCGTAACTGTTATTCGCATTGGTAACCATAGCGGGATACGTACCTCCGTTACCGAATGTACCCAGCCCCGTGACATACGTATTCGGATCCGACGGGATCTGATAGCCGGTGGTCGTAGAGGCCTCCATGTTAAAGGTATAGGGTATCTCGCGCTGCGGCGCTATCGTCACGAACGGATAGCGGTAGGACCACTCCGTGCCCGCCGCCTGTACATAGACATAATAAGGTCTGTTCCAGCTATGATCAGCCTCCAGCGCCTCGCACCGGTAGCTGTTAGACGATACCGTAGCCTGATCCACGACAGCATCAGCATCCGGGTTAGCGGGATCGACCTCTGCGTTCGTCACCAACACGTGGTAAGAGTTCGCATTGCCCTCCCACCGGATATCCGCATACGTGTCACGCGGATTGACCGAGATCTTCGTCACCTTATTCACCGCCGGGCGGTAATCCACCGTCAGGTTATCAATATAAATCAGGTTCTGGCGGTCGAAATCACTGACCAATGCCAGGAACACACCCGTTCCGTTGTAGGAAGAGAGATCGACTATATTCTCCTGGAACGTCTTGCTGCCCCATACGCTCACCGTATCGACTGGCACAAACGTAGTGATATCATCCGGATCCTCCATCACACCAACGATGATACTGCGGCCGTACTGACGCCCCGTATAGGTATAGACCGTTGCCCAGAAATGTACCTGGCATTGGTTGATCGCAAAATCATCATTCAGCGTATCTGCCAACGCCGGCGTAGCCAGATAGACATACCGGTCTGCCGGGATGAAAGTGGACGGCGAAGTAGTCGTACCGCCCGAGAAAATAAGGGCGTGGGTCTTATCATACGAGTAGTTCGCCAGCGTGTTCTGGTTCGTCACCTTGGTGTTCACATAGGGGTTCGGGTTACCGGTATTGCTGGCCCATGTCCAATCCGGTAAACGGGTAGGATCCGCCAGCGCCGACATCCCCTCAAAACGCTCCGTGAACGGCACCTGCTTGGCGGTACGGACATGGAACCCGAACGGTCTCTTGGCGGCATCGCTGCTCCAGGCGCTGTTCTCGTCATCGCACAGAGAGCGTACGTACGCCAGGTAGAACTCGCCCGACTCCAGGTTGATATCGCAGTTTTGCCGCATACCATCTATCAGCTCGTGGAAGACAATCTTCTCCGGCGTCTCCGCCTCTATCTGCTCCACCATCTCCGGATCAATCGTATCTTTGCTCACGATAACCTCAAAATAGGAGGCATCCCAACTAGCCACCCACGCCAGATTCACCTTACCGGCACCCTTGCTGGTGACCAGCAGGTCAGCCGGCACCGTACACTCCGGAGCCGATTGCAACTTGATACTATCCAGCACTATACCACGCCCCAGGTTATCCGACCCCTCGAACGCAATCTGGTAATTCGCGCCGACCTCCGGCAACTCCAGTTTGACCCGTGTCCAATCGGCACTGGCGGTACTGAACTCCGCTAACTGTTTCCACGGAGTACGGGTACCGTTACGATAGAGTACGCGTAAGGTATCCCTATCTCCTCCCCACCGCGGATTGGCGTACCAGAACGTTAACTCCGGCATATACACCATCGTCGGACGGAGATCCATTACCTTACTCACCAGACGGGTTACATACCCCATGGTCTCCCCTGTGGTATTACGCAGATAAGCGCGGTGAGTACCCTGCACTACCGTAGAGGGGTATGCCAACGCATCATCCACACTCTCAATTGCCCACGGCATCTGACCCGCTACAAACTCCTGTGTCCAAACCTCCTCCTGAATACCATTCTCAAACCCCTCGTCAATTAACACAGTACGGGCATTCATTCCCGTTACGACAGCCATCATGGCTAACAAAAATAGTAGATGTCTCTTCATACTTATTGTGGTATAAATGATTATTTTTCTTAAAAAAACATAGTTCAAGGGCACAAAATTACACAAAATATTTTGAATTAGCAACATTTTGTCAATAAAATTACAAAAAATATGCTTTTTGTAAAGTCCATTTTGCATTTAGGAAACAGAATGATAGAACATTATTATATTCAAAAAAGCGGCCCTTTACGGGTCGCTTCTCCTTATTATATATACGCGTGCGCGTTAGAGTCCGGCTTGGTATGCCTTGGCGTCCATCAAGGAGTCCAACTCTGCCGCGTCCTTGACGCTGATCTTAATGATCCAACCTTTGCCATACGGGTCGTTGTTGACCAACTCCGGCGCTGCATCCAACTCCTCATTGAGTTCCAGCACCTCGCCCGTTACCGGCATATTCAGATCACTCACGGTCTTAACCGCCTCAACCGATCCGAAGACCTCACCTTGGCCTACCGTCTCGCCTACCGTCGGTACGTCAATGAAAACGATCTCGCCTAACTCAGACTGCGCATAGTCCGTAATACCTACATAAGCCTCTTCGCCCTCTACGCGGATCCACTCATGCTCACTTGTGTACTTGATATTCTCAGGAAAATTCATATGCTATTTACTATTTACATTTTACTATCTACAATTATCTCTGTACCGGCGTTCCGGGGATCTGGTCTCCCAGCGTACTCATTGCGCAACGGAAACCTACCTTGGACGAAGACTTGTCCTGATCCATGTAACGACGGGTGGAGGGGTTCAGCCAATAGATACGATCGGCCCAAGATCCGCCTTTATATACGCGGCTCTTCTTCGTGATACGCGGTGCCAAAATATCCGTCGGGTCATTTTTAACCTCAGACAGATTAGCTACGCCTACCGTATCCAACGGATAGTCGGTCTCGAAGAGGCTTGCGAAATCGCCGTCCTTCACATCACGCTTATCATCCTCTTTGCCCCAAGTGATCTTGATGCAACCTACGGAGTCCATCTCAAATTTACCGTTATCATCCAGTACCGGACGGCTGTAGATATTACCGCGGTAGGAGTTATACTCGCTCGTCTCCTGAAAGGTCGTCTCGCGATATACATCCATTACCCACTCGTTTACGTTACCGGCCATGTTATACAGACCGAAATCGTTGGGGAAGAACTCATCTACCGGGTTGGTGATCACGCGGCGGTCATTCAGCGCACCGCTCACACCCATCATATCACCACGGCCACGTACGAAGTTAGCCTGCATCATTCCAAGGTTCTTCTTCGTCATCTCACGCGGATGATAACCGCTCCAGGGATATATCTTACCCTCGATCGTCAAACCGTCCTCACCGGCTACCGGAGCATAAGCGGCAAACTCCCACTCTGCCTCCGTCGGCAGACGATAACCCGTCACGAAGATACCGTCGGCGATATTCACCTTGCGCTCCGTGCCATAACTGTCGAATTTCGGCTTACGGCCGTACTCCGGTACGTAGCTGTCATCCATCAGGTATTTCTCGGTATTGAAGACAAACTTATCACGGATCCACTCATAACTCGGACGATACATCGTTACCGTCTGCTCCGGATCCTCAGGACTCACTTCCTCATAGGAGAACATCTCATATCCCGTCTCCTGCTCCCACTCGTCTTTGTAACCCTCGTCGTCGGTCGGCTGCAGGTCTGCAAACGGAGGAACAACGATCGCGCCGGCGTTGATCAGCGCCATCTCATTCACGCGGTCCGTACGCCACTGGCAGTACGCCATCGCCTGCTCCCAACTGACACCTACGATCGGATAGAACGAGAAAGCCGGGTGCTCGAAATAGTTATTCTCATACGGATCGTTGTACGCCAGATCCTCGCGCCATACCGTGTGATCCGGACGAGCCCGATCTACCAACTCCGGCGCTACCGGACCGAACACGAACTCCAACCAGTGCAGATACTCGTTCCAGTTCAGGTTCGTCACCTCGTACTTATCCATATAGAATGAGCTAACGGTCAGCGTACGGGTCTCGTTGTTACGCGGAGCGGTCAGGAACTCGTCCTTCTCGCCTACCGTGAACGAACCACCCTGGATAGGCACCATACCTATCGGGTTCACATTGCCCACACCTTCGTTAGCCTGGAAATTCGTAGTACGTTGGTCGAAATAATTCCAACCGGTGGTGTTGCTCACGCGGGTATTCAACTCACGCTGCTGGCACGATACCGCGCCCATCGCAACCAAAACGATCAAAAGATACTTTACGTTTTTCATACCTATTTTTTTGACATTTTATTTTCGTGTACACGTTTCAGCCTGCAAATGTACAACAATTTTGGGACATACGCAAATTTTTTGCTCTTTTTTTTGCATATTTGCATTTTTTTTTGTACTTTTGCACCGTGAAAGAGCAAATTATGGCGATTGGTAACGTGACGCCGGATAGTTTTTACGCCGGATCACGGTTGATGAACGGGGATGCACGGATCGATACCTCGCGTGTCGTTGCATGGGCAAAGCAAGCTTTGGCAGACGGAGCAGACATACTGGATATCGGGGCTTGTTCCACCCGTCCCGGCAGCACACCGGCTTCCGAGCAGGAGGAGTGGAGACGGTTGGTGCCCGCGCTGGAAGCTATTCGCACTTCGTTACCCGATGCACAGCTCTCCATCGATACGTTCCGGCCCGCTGTTGCCAAACAGGCAATCAACCGCTTCGGCTCCTTGATCATCAATGATATTTCCGGAGGATCGAAAGAGATGTACGACCTCGTTTCGCAGTACGGCGTGCCGTATATCTTCACTTTCGCCGGCGACTACACCCGCCTTTCTATCCTCTCCACACGCGATACCGCACACTGGATCCTCGATCCCGGATTCGGTTTTTGTGGCGGAGTGGATCGCGACTATGAATGCCTGCGGCGGATGGATGCTCTTCGCATCTACAACCGCCCCGTTTTGGTAGGCGTCAGCCGCAAGTCCATGATCTACAAGCCGCTGGGGCTCACGCCCGAGACATGTCTCGCACCCACCCAGGCGCTACAGCTTTACGCCCTGGAGCATGGTGCCACCATCTTACGTACGCACGATGTGCGCGATACTAAAAGTATTGTAGAGTTATGGAATAAAATAAATTGTAAATTATAAATTATATATTTCTATGCATTTCCTCGCACTATCATTCGGCTTCAAGGATGTGATTGATATCCTGCTCGTAGCCATCATCTTATACGAGACCTACCGTCTCCTCCGTAAAACCGGAGCCTCCAATCTCTTCTGGGGTATTCTGGCGTTTCTCTTCGTATGGTTTCTGGTTTCCTTTGTGTTCCAACTGGACCTCACCGGTGCGCTCTTCGATCGAATCATCTCCGTCGGAGCAATTGCGCTCATCATCATCTTTCAGGAGGAGATACGTATGTTCTTCTACCGCATCGGTTCCCGCTTCTCGTCCTGGAAAATCTTCCGTCCCGCAAACTTAGACCACGAGGCAGGCTCCAACCAGCAGATTCTTGAGATCATCCAGGCTTGCCGCCATATGGCTTCCACCAAGACCGGCGCCCTTATCGTCATCGCACGAGGAAGCGGGCTCAAGGAGATTGTCGATACCGGCGAACGGCTGGATGCACTGGTCTCGGCACGACTCATCGAGAATATCTTCTTCAAGAATACCCCGCTACACGATGGCGCTCTCGTCATCCGCGACGGTAAGATGCTCGCCGCCGCTTGTATCCTGCCCGTCAGCAAGAACCAGGACATTCCCCTCCATTACGGCCTGCGCCATCGCGCAGCTCTCGGATTAACAGAAAAAACCGACGCCACGTGTATTGTGGTGTCGGAAGAGACCGGACATATATCCGTTTCGGAAGCCGGAAAAATCAGAGAGGTCAAGGAGGATGATCTATTCCTCGTACTTCATGCCTCTTCTGCTACCGCCGCTGCGAGCTGAGCTCTTATAGGCATCCTGGCAGATCACGCACTTGCCTTCCTCCGGTAACTGGAAGAGGATCGTAAACTTCAGACCCACTACCAGGTTCGTCACTTTCGATGCAAAACCGGAAGTGGACATCACATCGTTAACCGTCAAGTTATCCACCATGGAGGTCGTGCCGTAAACAGGCTCGGTATCTATGCCGTTGTAAGTCTTAGGAGAGGTAAAACCTTGTAACTCACGCGGCGTATGCATATCCAGCACACCGAAGTCCACGAACCCTGCCAGACGGTATTCGATTTTCCGTTTCGGTACATCGAATCCTACTGCATCGGTGATCACGCCGCCGAAACGACCGCCTATCTCAAAACTGACATCCAGATCCAGATTGCTGATATTGGCATTGGCCTGACCTTTCAATGACCGGTTGGTAAAGAACTGATACTCCGGCATATTTCTCAGATCGGGAATATCCGCATACCGGCCGAAGGTGTTGATCAATGCCGTGGTATGGGCTTTTCGATACAGATTGGCGTTCACTTTCACTCCCGCCATCATATAGAACTTACGATGCTGTACTCCGAACAGGACCGGCACCTGTACACCTATGTTCGTGTACTGGTCATGACGGTCCGTGATCTCATATACATAGGTGAAATCATCGCCCTGCAGATCTTTCTGGTTCTCCAGCAATACGGTCGTATTACTGCTCTGGATGAAGGAGGTCATTCCCGCTTGCGGACCTACGCCCACTTGAAATAAGAAACGCGTCGGACCATAGGTTGGCCCCGCCTGCAACTCATAGATAAACCCCGCGCCGCCGGTCACGCCGAAGCTGGCGCCGTATTTACTCTGGGACGGCAGGAGTGTCCATTCACCCACCTGACCATACGCTCCGATGTAATTGGTCACCTTCGCCTCTACCGCACTGCTAAAAAGCACTGCGAGCAACAAAAGCCAGTATGATTGATGTTTTTTCACCGATTTATTTGTATTTTTCATTTTTTTGTTGTACCTTTGCACCCGATTTTGCAAACAGTACCCGAAAAGCGGTGCAAAAGTAGCAAAAATAATTGATATACGCAAATAAATTGGTCTTTTTTTTAACTTTTAGTAAAAAAATACACAAAATATGGCATTTAATCGCACTTTAATCACTGCAGCACTCCCCTATGCAAACGGTCCTGTCCATATCGGACACCTCGCCGGAGTCTATGTCCCGGCGGACATCTATGCCCGTTATCTTCGTCTCAAGGGGAAAGAAGTGCTGTTTGTCTGCGGTAGCGACGAACACGGCGTGCCGGTTACTATCCGCGCTCGCAAGGAGGGCATCACTACCCAGCAAGTTGTTGACCGTTATCACGAGTTGATCAAGCGTTCGTTCGCCGATTTCGGTGTTTCGTTCGATATCTACTCCCGTACCACTTCGCCCACCCACCATCGGTTCGCAGCGGATTATTTCCGTAAGATGTACGATGCGGGGCAGTTCGTTGAGGAGACCTCCGAACAGTTCTATGACCCGCAGACCGGGCATTTCCTGACCGACCGTAATATCCGCGGCGAGTGCCCGCGCTGCCACTCCATGGGTGCCTATGGCGACCAGTGCGAGAAATGCGGCGCCACCCTCTCGCCGGACGAACTGATCAATCCCTACAATGCCGAGACCGGCAACCCGCTCGCCAAGAAGGCTACCAAACACTGGTACCTCCCGCTGGACCAATACCAGGCGTGGCTCGAGGACTGGATCCTCAACCACCACAAGGAGTGGCGGCCCAATGTCTATGGCCAGTGCAAGTCATGGCTCGACGGCGGACTCAAACCGCGTGCCGTCACCCGCGATCTCGACTGGGGAATTCCCGTACCTGTAGAAGGCGCGGAGGGAAAAGTGCTGTACGTATGGTTCGACGCTCCCATCGGATATATCTCCAATACCATCGAGCTCTGCCAATCCAACCCCGACAAATACGGAGATTGGCAGAAATGGTGGAAGCAGGAAGATACCAGAATGATCCATTTCATCGGGAAAGATAACATCGTTTTCCACTGCATCGTCTTCCCCGCTATGCTCAAGGCGCAGGGCTACAACCTGCCGGATAACGTTCCCTCCAATGAGTTCCTCAATCTCGAGGGCGACAAGATTTCCACGTCCCGCAACTGGGCGGTATGGCTCAACGAGTACCTCGATGATTTCCCCGGCAAACAGGATGTCCTCCGCTATGTGCTGACCGCCAACGCGCCCGAGACCAAGGATAACGACTTCACTTGGGCGGATTTTCAGGCGCGTAACAATAATGAGTTAGTAGCTATCTACGGCAATTTCGTCAACCGCGCATTGGTCCTCACCAATAAGTATTTCGAGGGACGCGTACCCGCTTGCGGCGAACTGACCGATTATGACAAGGCGACTATCGAGGAGTTCAAGAACGTGAAAACCACTCTGGAGGAACTGCTGGAGAACTTCCGTTTCCGCGATGCCCTCAAGGAGGCGATGAACCTCGCCCGTATCGGTAATAAGTACCTCGCCGACACCGAGCCTTGGAAACTCGCCAAGACCGATCTCGACCGCACTGCTACTGTGCTCCATCTGGCGCTCCAGATTGCTGCTAATCTGGCCATCGCGTTTGAGCCGTTCCTGCCGTTTTCATCGGCTAAATTGAGAGGCATGCTTAATCTCTCCTCCCTTGAGGGGAGGTCGGGAGAGGTTCCCTCATGGGAGGATCTGGGCCGTATCGACCTCCTCGCTGCCGGTGCGCAGTTAGGCGAAGTGTCGCTCCTCTTCGAGAAGATCGAAGATGCCGCTATTCAGGGTCAGCTCGACCGTCTGGAGCGCATCAAGAAAGAGAACGAAGAGGCTGCCAAAGCAGAGGCACTCAAGAACTGGCGTCCCGAGCCCGTCAAAGAGCCAACAACTATCGATGAATTCGACAAGACTGACATACGCGTAGCGACCGTTCTGGAGTGTACGAACGTCAAGAAATCCGACCGGCTCCTCCAATTCAAACTGGACGACGGTATGGGCGGACGCACCATCCTCTCCGGTATCGCACAATCATACCCCGATCCGTCTGTCCTCGTGGGCAAGCAGGTGCTCTTTATCGCCAACTTCCCGCCGCGCAAGATGATGGGTATTGAGTCGCAAGGTATGATCCTCTCAGCAGTCGATGCTGATGGCAAACTGGTAGTCACTACCGTCTCTGCACCCGTCAAAAACGGCTGTCAAGTAGGATAATTTCGCTTTTTTGACAAAAAAATGCAAAAATATTTGCGTATGTCAGAAAAAAGCAGTACCTTTGCACCCGCTTTCGTAAAAACGAACGCGAAGGCGGGATAGCTCAGCTGGTTAGAGCGCATGATTCATAATCATGAGGTCCCCAGTTCAATCCTGGGTCCCGCTACAAAAAACCACCTCAATGGTGGTTTTTTTGATTATGAATCATGAGGTCCCAAGTTCTTATCTCGCTGCGCTCGAACGATTAACGGGCATGCCCGATTTTCAATCCTGGGTCCCGCTACAAAAAGCCACCTTAATGGTGGTTTTTTTGATTTACGAGACCATCTCGTGATCATTACGAACGTCCTTATACGGTGATTTGACTCCGAGTTGCCTCTTACTTTACTCTTACTTGCCTCTCACTCGCCGCCGATAGTGCGTAGTGAATTTGTAGCGGTCAGTGTATACACCCGCTCACCATTAGCATCATAGCCGTAATAGCCCGCCCGGTTATTAGTCTTTATGGCTATAATTTCACGATATTCAGAGATTATATCGTTTGACACACATAATATATACTGCCCCTTTAGGATTCCTTTCCAGACAGGATAGAAACGTAAGACATGCTCCATATTGGATTGCATCATGCCGCTCTTACCCGACATTGAACTGACTTCCGCCGATAAACTCCCGCAAGATGGAGGTTCTGGGCACAAACGATGCCTCCAGCGGCTCGAAGAAACCGAGGAAATAAATCAGCTGCTCCGCCGTAGCATACTCCGGAGATGTGGCAGGTACGGTCTGCAGAGCGGTCTCCACGGACATACGGAGGGCGGGCAACTCATACGTCATTGAGGTATCAAACTCAGCATCCGCCTCGCTGCGGAACGGTTCTATCCACTGCGCCTCTCCTTCTATCACGGACGGCCATAAAGCGATTGTGGCTTGCGGACTCTTCCCGCGCGTACGCAGGTCACGGCTCATCCTTCTCAGCAGACGGTTCACATACGTAGGCACCCATCGTTCGCCATCCAAGGTCACATGACTCATCGGAGCCGCATAAATCTTATACTTACGCTCCGGCGATATATTCTCGCTCAGAATTGGATTGAGCGCATGGATACCCTCTATCACCAAGATGGTATCTTCCTTCAACCGCAGCGTCTCGCCGTTATACTCCCGCTTGCCGGAGATGAAATTGAAAGTCGGCATAGCAACCTCCTCTCCGGCTATCAGACCGCTCAGGTCGTGCTCCAGTTGCACCAGATCCAAAGCATGGACAGACTCATAGTCCTTCTTCCCGTGCACATCCGGCACCAACCGGTCCTGCTCCAGAAACCAGTTATCCAGCGATAACGCTACCGGCTGTTTGCCTTGCGCCAGTAGTTCTAAACATAACTTATAACTCGTGCTGGTCTTGCCGCTCGACGAAGGACCGGCGAGCAACACTACCTGCACTTCCGCGCGCGAACATATCTCTCGCGCGATATACGCAAGTTGGGAGGTATGGTACGCCTCTCCCTCTGCCACTAACTCTGCTGCCCTGCCGGACGCTATCTTTTCATTGATATATGCCACCAGGCATTTGTCTTCAGCTATCATTGCGGATCTACATCTATTATCAGTTTCACGTTTTTATTCGATGGAATCGAGAAAACATAGTCGATTGCCTCTTGTACCCGCCGCTTGGCTTCCGCCATGTTCGCGGACTGCTCGATACGGAGTGTCAACTCGCGGAGCGTATAGGCCTGTACCCTTTCAACACTCGGGATAATCACACCCGACACCCGAGGGCCGAACACACGTGCCAGATACCCTTGCAGATCGGTTGCCACCTTATGCACCCGTACGCCGTTATGGTCCTTCATCTGAAGACGGATCACCCGATAAAATGGAGGATAGTTGAATAACTGCCGCTCCGCTATCTCATGGTGGTAGAGGGCTTGGTAATCATGCCCCTTCACCATCTGCAACACCGCGTTCTCAGGGTCAAAACTCTGGATCCATACCTCGCCCTTAGCACCTTTGCGACCTGCCCTGCCTGCTACTTGCTCCAGCATCTGGAAAGCCCGCTCATACGCCCTAAAATCCGGTTGGTTAAAGAGCGGATCGGCATTCAGTACCGCTACCAGCCGCACATCGTCGAAATGCAGACCCTTGGTCACCATCTGGGTTCCCACTAATATGTCGCACTCGTGGGAGGCAAAAGCATTGATAATATCCTGATAAGCATTCCGGTTACGGGTCGTATCCAGATCCATCCGCAGCACGCGGGCTTCCGGGAAGAGCGTCTGTATCTCGTCCTCTATCCGCTCCGTACCAAAACCGATGGCTCTCAGTTCGCCGCCGCAACTCGGGCACACCACCGGTATCGGCGTATGGTAGCCGCAGTAATGGCATCGTAACTCGCCCTCGCGCTTATGGAGCGTCATCGCCACGTCGCATTGTACGCACCGAGGAGGCTGACCGCAACTCGTACATTGCAGTTGCGGCGCATAGCCGCGCCGGTTCTGGAAGAGGATCACCTGTTTCTTCTCCTTTAGGCACTCTCTGATACGCGCCACCAACGGATCGCTGAAATGACCGTACATCTCTTTGCGCTCGTACTGCCGGGAAAGGTTGATTAACCGGATCTCGGGTAACTCCATTCCCCCGAACCGCTCCGTCAGCGACACCAGACCATAGACTCCTTTCTGCGCCAGATAGTACGATTCCATCGAGGGTGTTGCGGTACCGAGCAGCACCTTGGCGCCATGGATCTTCGCCAACACGATAGCCGCAGCGCGGGCGTGATAACGGGGATTAGGCTCCGCCTGCTTGTAACTCGGCTCATGCTCCTCGTCCACGATCACCAGACTGATATCCGGTACCGGCAGGAAGATCGCACTCCGTGCGCCGATCACTACTCTTCCCTTTGTACCTTGTACTTTGTCCCTTTGTACATCCCTATACCTTGCCTCCCGCTCCGCATCCGTGAAGCGGCTGTGATAAACCGTCAACCGGTCTCCGAAGATCCGTTGCAGACGGCTCGTCAGCTGGGTCGTCAGAGCGATCTCCGGCACTAAGTACAGGACATTATGCCCAGCCTCCAGCTCTTTCTGAATCAAATGTATATAGATATCCGTCTTACCGGAGGAGGTCACGCCGTGGAGGAGCACTATCTCCTTGCCTGAATGCCAAAAACCATCGATTTCATCGGCACTTTTCTGCTGTGCCTCCGAGAGCGCGTGCATCGGTTCTATAGGCCCCGTATAGGGTGCTATCCGGGTTCTGCGCCGTTGAGGCGGATTGAGTAGCCGTTGGTCCAGACCGTTCGGCAGCGCTGCCGCCATCACTTCGCCTAACGAACACATATAATACCCGCTCATCCATTGCCAGAGCGCCAACTGCTCCTTCGGCACCTTCGGAGCCGTCTCACTGACAGAAAGAATGGGTTTGATCTTGGCGGCAAAAGCGGCATCCACCGGCTCAGTATGCTCACGCAGCACGATGCCACGCACCTCTTTCTTCATCAGCGGCACAATCACCCGCGTGCCCGGTTCGGGTACAGACAAACCATCCGGGACGCTGTAGGTATAGCAATCTCGGATGGCTAACGGTAATATGATATCAACACTCCTCAGCAACGGCTTTATTATAACATGCGCGGCAGAGAGGCTCATAACTGTCGGTTTCACCGAGTAAAACACGTTTCTCCGATGCTACCAGACGGTGACTCACGTACGCCAGATCACCGCAGTTGACGCAGATGGCGTGGGTCTTATACACATCATCTGCAATCGCCATCAGCGCCGGGATCGGACCGAACGGCACACCCTTATAGTCCATATCCAGACCCGCTACAATCACGCGGATACCGCGATCCGCCAATTGCTTGCATACATCTACGATACCCATATCGAAGAACTGCGCCTCGTCAATGCCCACCACATCGATATCATCGACCATCAGCAGGATATTCTGGCTGCTGTCCACTGGGGTGGATTGAATCACATTGCGGTCGTGACTCACTACGTCCTCCTCGCTGTACCGCACATCGATGGCGGGTTTGTAGATCTCCACGCGCAGCTTGGCGAACTTGGCGCGTTTCATACGACGGATCAGCTCCTCTGTCTTGCCCGAGAACATCGATCCGCATACCACTTCGATTGAGCCCTTTCTCAAACTCGGGCCTTTGGTGTCTCTCTCTGAAAACATAAAGACATTTACGATTTACGATTTGCGGTGCAAAGATAGTGCTTTTTTTTGATATATGCAAAAAAAATCGCCCCGAAGGACGATTTTTTTTTAGACGCTTACATCAGTTTCCGTTTGCCCATGATCCGGAGGAGGCTGTCCCACCAACGGGCGGGAAGGAGCCAATGGAAAAAGACAATCGCGGTAGCCAAGCGACCGATGCGGTAACGGGCACACGGACGGCGGGCATTGACGGCACGGCAGATAGCCTTCCTAACCACCGAAGGATCGGAAATCAGCGAGGAGAGATACATATTGCGCAGGTTATCCGCCATCATCTTGCCCGACTCGGCATACGCCGTGCCTTCCGAACTTGCCACCAGATGGTCGGCTGCGATGATACCCCAGTTGGTCTTGATGGCTCCGGGCTCGATGATGACCACATCGATGCCAAAAGGCTTGAGCTCCATGCGGAGAGCATCGCTCAGCGCCTCCACCGCGTACTTGGACACATGGTACCATCCTCCGTAGTAGAAGACCGATTTGCCGGCCACGGAAGAGGTATTGATGATGCGTCCGGAGTGTTGCTTACGCATGGCAGGAAGCACCAGTTGGCAGAGCCGCGCGAGACCGAAGATATTGACTTCCAGTTGGTTCCGCGCATCGTCCATCGGCACCGTCTCCACCGCGCCGAAATAGCCATAACCGGCGTTATTGATGAGCACATCGATTCGTCCCTCGTTGGCGAGGATAGCCTCCACGCCACGTTGCATGGACTGTTCGTCGGTGACATCCATCTTGAGAGGAACGATACCATATTGGGTGAGGGGCTCCATGCGTTCCACACGACGCGCCGCGGCATAGACCTTGTGTCCCTGTTGCGCCAGTGCTATCGCGGTATCATAACCTATACCGCTGCTGGCACCTGTAAGAAGTACAACTTTTGCCGTTTTCATCGGGATTTTTATTTAATCTGTTGGGTTGCTTGTAAGGCGGAGATGAACTTGTCTATCTTCTCCTTGGTGACATGCTGCATGACAACCACATGGGCGAGTTCGCCACCGAAACGCTCGTCATAGCCTAAAGCCAGGAGATATTCATCGCATATCGCCTTCGGCGGACGGCGGAAGAAGACCGTATTGCTGTACTCATTGTTCCAACACGGCCAACCGATCTTATCCAGCTGCTGCTTGAGATAAGCGGTACACTCCAGCATCTGATTAGCCTGTTTGGACCATTGGTCATAGCCCACTTTCTGAATCAGCCACCAGAACTTAAGCGGCTGTATCGCGTCGCGCGAGCAGTTGATCATCTTCATGTTGGAGTTGAGGTATGTCACGTTAAAATTAGTCTGATTATCGTATGTCTCGCGGGTGCACAGGAAGAGGCCGGAGGGCGAGTCAATGCCGAAAAACTTATGCCCGCTGATGGCGATGGCGTCGAACCGCATCTTCTCATGGCTGACCATGTTTTGGTGCTTGGTAAACGGCAGGTAACCACCGAAGAGTGCTGCGTCCACATGGCGATAGACAGGCACCTCCGGATGGCGGTCGAGCACGGCGTTGAGAGCGTCCTGATCATCGATAGCACCCTTGAAAGTCGAACCCATAGCATAGACCATGAGTGCCGGACGCGAGGTATCGAGCGCTTTCTCCAGTTCCTCGGGGATCATACGCCCCATCTCATCGCTCTTGATGAGCCGCACCTCCAGGTTCTGCAGGTCACACAGACGCATGTTGGAGTAATGCGCCTCATCGGAGACATAGACCACCGGGCGTTTGCCAATCTTGTTATAGAGGTAGTTGGCTCCGAAATAGATACCGTGGTTGTTACCATCCGTGCCACTATGGGTTACGATACCCCAAACCTTGTCTTTCTCAAAGCCGTAGAGAGGCGCAAAAAACTCGATGACTTCGCGCTCAAAGGCATGGGACGACATCTTCCACGGCTCGTCGGTCATTGGGTCGCCGGCGTTGTTGAGGTTCACCACATCCATGCCGGTAGCGAGGTACCATTCATAGAACTCACGCAAGGGTGACTGTTGGTTGACGGGATACCCGAAATAGGTCTGCTGACCGGTTTTCCACACCTCGGTCCATTCGTCCAGTTTCTGCAAACCGGAGGACTGAGAGAAACTCATCATGGCCGCTACAAGCGCCAAGAATAATGTAAGATATTTACGCATAATAAGTTATTAATTTATTCTTCCTTTTCGCTGTTTTTAATAAAATAATATTCCAACAGACCTCTAAGTGACTCTATCAGGAAAGAAACAAAAATACCAATTAAAGTTGCGTAAATAAAATTCCATGTTTCATATTTATTCATATTAGATATAGAGCGTGCAATAACCATCAAACCCTCATTATTTATTTTTTCCAGCTTCTCAGGCGACGAGTAAATCAAACTTGTGGTAGTGCGTTTATCCGGTTCGATGCTTATTGCGTCGTACTGCATGGGAGAACCATATCCAATTGATAGAATTTGTTCTTTTGCTACAGGTAATTTTAAACCATTTGCCTTGATACGGATACAACTTGTGTTCGTGTTTCTAATCTTTAAAGGATGTTTCTGTCCAATATATAATTGTGTCCATTCTATTCCTTCACTTCTTCTACAATTATATATATACAATGAATCAATCTTGCTCTTTGAAAAAGTTTTATCGATTCCGTTGGTGAGCTCGCTATCTACATTTTTATACTTTGGCTTGCACCAAAACTCCCAATACAATTTCATATCAATTTCTGAAAGAATTGTATCTTTTCGACGGTAGAAGTAAACATCCGTCATACTGACTGGAGATATGCTATTTTGATAATATTTTTTGCCTTTTACCTTTCCAATACTATGTTTTTTACCATACGCCTTGTCATAGATTGTATTTATGCGCATGTTTCCGATAATACTTCTCGGAGATAAGATAAGGTCAGGCATCAATGTGTCATTTATGTTTATATTTACAGGAGCATATAAATCTGAAACCATCCATAGTTTTGCATGAGGAGAAACAAGGTGAGGAACTGATGTTCTAGCATATATCTCCAAATAGTTTTTCCTTTGCCTACCTGTTTCTGCATCTATTAGTACAAAACCGTTATCAGAATGGTAGAAATCTCCTGACATATCATAATTTATAGCTAAATTAAAATAGGGTAAAGAATCCCTTTGTGGTAAATCCCGCTGATTGTCAATCATAACAATAGGCGTTTCTCTCAAATCAAAAGAGAATTCTTCAACTGAAATTTTATTGCGCAAGTAAAACAATGTTCCGGTCACGCATAATAAAATTAAAAATAGTGTTGTTCCAGCATAATACCATGCAACGGGCAGTGTTTTGTGGACTCCTGTCTCAAAAAATGGAGCAGATGGTCGTTTTGGCATAAGTTTAAAAATTTTATATTGATTTTTATTGGTATTATAGTTCCTGTTGGCCTGAACGTATTTGAGGCGGATGAGGGTTTGATTACTATGTTACGGGGATTACTCATCTCCTATTGCTTTACGGAACTCAAATTCATGAATATACGATTTCAGTATCGCCTCACAAGCGGCATAGATATCCTGATACGCTTCTTCGAAATCGCGGGTGTACCAAGGGTCGGAGACATCCCGGCGGAGGCCGGCCCATTGCATCATGAGAGAGGCTTTCTCATCCGTATCGAAGTACTCCATTATATCATCGTACTCCACGTGCGCAATGCGGGGAAGATAGGTCAGATTATTGAAATCGGCACAGATGACTTTGTCATAATACTCATATTCCTCACGGGTGAGTTGGTGCGCCTCGTGGTGGGCAAAAGGAATACCATGTTCACGGAGTTTGAGTTTGGCAGGCGGGTAGATGTCATTGCCGATTTCCTCCGTTGAAACCGCAGCAGATGATACCTCAAAGCGGTCTTCCACTCCGGCTTTTTTAGCCATATGCTTGAAGATATACTCCGCCATCGGGGAGCGGCATATATTACCGTGGCAGACAAAGATAATCCTTATTTTACGATCCGTTCTCATAGGTACTCAAAATCCAATTTTGGCAGAAGGTAGCTCCTTCCATTTAATAGACTCTACATCCTCCAGCTGTATTTCTACAGGCATCGACAATTTATCCGATGAAACCGCAGATTTCTGCACTTGCGTAGCGCGGAGTTGCGCAGCCGCCGTGAGGGCATTGCAGATATGTTTGATCGTACGCGCGTTAGCCAACGGACTGCGGCTGTCGCAGAGAGCCTGAATGCGGGTGTGTACCTCTTGTTTGGCTTCTTCTGAGAGGGAGAAGCCTTGTTTAGCGAGGCGCTGACGCAGAATAGCCATCAGTTCATCCGCCGTATAGTTGGGGAAATGGAGGACGGAAGTAGAGATCGGCATATCTATCGGCTGCTGCGGGAGACGGGTATCATCTACCGCTATCACAAACGCATATGATCCCGGCATCTCCGCCGTCAGCGAGGTCAGTTTACACCGCATCCATTGCACATCTATATGCGTGCCAGCTATATCATCGAGGTCAATGAAGAGCAATCCCTGCCCTGCCTGCTTCATCGTGTCCCGTAGGAGACGGTCAATCTCATAGGACGACCATGTGTTCTGCGTACTCTGCGGCATACGGAGCTGCACCATTCTGTCCGATGAAATGAGATGGAACGCATGCAGCAACTGCGCCAAGAGGCGACCTACTGAACTCTTGCCGGTACCGGTAGGTCCTGTGAAAGTCCATTGGAGCGGGATGGTTTTAACGACATCCTCCCCACTCTGTTGGCGGGTACGCGCAAGGGTGACGAGGTTATGGAGCGTGCGCTTGATCTCCTCACGTCCGGTGAGTTCATCCAGCTCGCGGAGAGTACGGGTCACCAACGCTTCGTCTATCGTATAATCGGTATCTGCGGCTGATGAAGGTATATCGGAAGCTTCTATCTGCGAGAGGTATTGAGCAGACACAGAGGCATCCTCCGAGGAAAGCACCCGGCGGCTCATATTCGGTATGATACGGGTAGAGATAAGGCGCGTGATGAACCGCGCATTTCCGAAATGCTGGCCATCCCGAGCGGTTTTCTGCGTGAGTTCCCGATGGATCAGCTCTTGAAGACGGTCATACGCCTCATCCGAGAAAGAATAACCGCTGCTCTGCGCCGTACGGAGGGCTATTTCCATGAGTTCCTGCTCCGTGTAGTCTTCGAAATGGAAGGTATAGGGGAAACGGGATTGCAGACCCTTATTGGATTGCAACATTTTCTCCATTTCATCGGGATAACCGGCGAGAATAATAATCATATCGGTGTTCTCTTTGCCGAGTTCATCCAGCAGACAGTCCAACACCTTTGGACCAAAATCCCGCTTATCATCCGGATCACCGATCAAGGTATAGGCCTCATCAATAAAGAGGATATTCCCATGAGCTTGTTGAAGCGCCCGTTTGGTATTATCCTCGGTATCGCCTATATACTGACCCACCAGTTTTTTACGGTCCATCTTGACCACCTCTCCGGTCTTGAGGATCCCTATCGAAGCATATATCTCGCCCAAGAGTCCGGCTACCGTAGTTTTACCCGTTCCCGGGTTGCCGGTAAAAATCATATGCAGAGGCGGGATGACAGCCTTGAGTCCGGATTGCTGGCGGAGACGCGCAAACCGCACCATATTCAAGTGGGTCTCGATATTGTATTTGAGGCTCTTGAGCCCCACTAAGTTATTGAGTTTGGAGATTGAGTCATTAAACCGCCCGACTTGCGGCTGAGGTACATCCTCGACGAGAAGCGTACTGAGTTGATCCGGGTCGGAAAAAAGTTCCTGAGCACTATTGACCACCCGCTCGGACATGTGCATCACCATCGTATCTATAAGGTGCGTAACATCCTTAGAGGTAACCGACGGAATAGCAGAAAGATACGATTTCATCGACCTTTTCGCATCCTCCGAGAGTACGAACCCACGAGACTTAACTTCCTTCTGGGCGATCTTCATCAGGTGGTCGATATTAAGCGTCGGCAACCGGTATATCGTACCTATACAAGACTGCATGTCTGCTGTAGCCAGAAGTTGGGATATATGCTCAGGCGAGTCGGCTATCACGACCGCCACATCATCTGTATTCTTCTTGATACACCGCACCACGGTTCGGACGAACGCTTCCTTGTCTCCCCGCATATCCGCTATTATCATCGACGCCGCGTTCTCTATATAGAGTACGCCGTGAGCGGCATCCGAGAAGAACTCCTCTATCTCCGATGTGCCGTCTCCGTTAAATTTCCATGCCGCAGCGTCCGTAATTTTGAGCGACCCTTCTCCTATCAGTTCATTGCGGGTATAATAGTCGTAGAGAACATGTGCAAAAGAGGTCTTGCCGGTACCCTTTCCGCCCATGACAGCAGCATGAAGATTGATGGGTGTCGGCGGCAGATCCATCGCTATACGGCGGTCGTTGAATATCTTCTGTTTGGTCAAAGACGCCATCTGCTGATAGACATCATCCAGCCCCACCAGATGAGAATCCGCCAGAATCGAATACTGGCGAGCCGGCACGATATTGATGTATTGCAAGATTGTTTTGCCTATATAACTCTCATCCGGCCTACGCAGACGGAAAGCAAGGTAATACCGCCCGCAATCCAGCACCCTCTCATCGTCCCACACCACGCGGAAATCGATATATACTTCGCTGGAAATACCCTTGGGGAGGGTAAGCGTAAGTTCATGCTCGTCGGCACTCAGGCGAACGATATCGCCCATTTGATCGCGGTAAAACACATAGTACTCAAAGGTACAGGGGGTCTCTCTCAACTGCGCCTCCAACAGGATCGCCCATTGGACACATTTACCTTTTTTCTGGGGATAAGCAGCCTGCTCCGGAACACCGCTCTCATGAGGATGATTGTACTTGAGCGTAGTAGCATAGAGGATATCATTGTCTCCCAATATTCCGCCCGGATCGCCCCACTCCATCTTCCGTTCCCACTCCGTACGGCTGATGAGCCGGAGGATATGTTCGTCGTCCTCGGGATTATACAAAGCTTGGTTTAAATCCTGCATCGCCTCGGACTCTGTCGGTTCGCCGGAGAGTCGCAGCTCAATCTCATTGGCAGTTTTGGTCTGCTTACAGATTATCTGGCGGGAATAAATCTTTTTCATGGTATGGTGGTAACAATCGTTATTACGGATTTAGTTTGACATCCTGTGCATTCATCTGGAGAGTTGTGCGGCCGCGGAAGGTGTTCTCCTCCAGATAGAAGCACACATCCACAGAGTTGCCGTTCTGTAGGTGCGCCGCCTTATCGCCCTGACCGAAAGCGATGCCGTCCATCGCCACCACGCGGTCGGTGAGATCAAGATGAAGGTGTCTTCCATCGGAGACAGCACGGGTGTTCCGGTTGTTAATCAGATGGCGGCAGAGGAAAAGCGGACGCTCGTTACCCGGACCAAAAGGCTCCAGACACTGCAGAATCTTGTACATCTTCCAGTTCATATCGCTCAGTTCCACCTCCGCCTCTATCTCAAGAGTCGGTTTCTGCTGAGCCGGCGTGATATGCGATGATACATATTCCTCAAACCGTCGTTTGAACTCCGGCAGGTCTTTTAGATGCATGCTCAGTCCCGCAGCAAACTTATGCCCTCCGAAGTTAGTCAGCAGATCGCGGCAGGAGTCAATCGCCGTATAGATATCGAAATCGCTTACCGAGCGGGCACTGCCGCTGATGATATCCCCGTCCGAAGCCGTAAGAACAATCGTTGGCCGATAATAGGTCTCGGTAAGGCGGCTGGCCGCAATGCCCACCACCCCTTTATGCCACTCCGGCGAAAAGACCACAGTTGTGAATCGGCTTGAATTCATCGGATCTTTCTCGAGTTGGGCGAGCGCCTCATCAGTCGTCTTGGTATCAAAATCCCGACGGTCCTGATTATAGGAATCGATCTCTTTGGCGAACCGCAATGCCGCCTCGGCATCATCGGTGATAAGCAGGCGGACAGCCTCAGCGCCGGATTTGATACGTCCGGCGGCATTGATACGCGGTCCGATCTTATAGACCAGATCGCTGATGGTAACGGTCTTGCCCTCTATTCCGGCTACCTGCATGATGGCCTGTAGTCCCACGGAAGGAAAGGCATTGAGTGCCCGCAGACCGTAGAAAGCGAGAATACGGTTCTCGCCCGTAACGGGCACAATATCTGAGGCGATGGACATAGCCAGAAGCGGTAACAGACGATATACCTCCTGCATATCGATCCCGCGCCGCATGGCATACGCCTGCGCCAGTTTGAAACCCACGCCGCAGCCGCTCAACTCCTTGAACGGATAGAGACAGTCGGAGCGTTTCATATTCAGCACCGCTACGGCACGAGGGATAGTCTCACCGGGTGTATGGTGGTCGCAAATAATGAAATCAACCCCGATGGAATCGGCATATTCCATCTTATCCACCGCCTTGATTCCGCAATCCAGCGCGATGACAAGCGAGCAACCTTTCTCCTTGGCGGTATCTATTCCCTTGGTAGAGATACCATAGCCCTCTGTATATCGGTCGGGAATATAATAGATGAGGTTATCCGTCTGGGTCCGCAGAAACGAATACATCAGCGCCACAGCCGTGGTTCCGTCCACGTCATAATCGCCATAGACCATGATCCGCTCGTGGTTATCGATGGCCAGACACAAACGATCCACCGCAGCCTGCATATCCCGCATCAGAAAAGGGTCATGGAGACTGTCCAGCGAGGGACGGATATACGCTCTTGCTTGCGCCGCCGTGCGGATACCTCGATCTGCCAGAATGCGCGCTGCCACCGGAGAAATCTCCAGTTCGGCACTCAGTCTCTCAGCAGCCGTTTGTTCCTCGGGAGTGAGTTGTTTTATTTGCCAGTTTATATCCAAGGGATTGATGATTGATGATTTCAAGTTTCAAATTGTCATTTTTATTACAGGACCTCAAAGTCGTCGGCGTCTTGCCATAGCGGCGAAGCGGAACGGTAATGTCGCACTGTCTCTACAGAGAGATCGACTATACGGGTACCCTCCTCTCCTTCATTGAAGAGCGCTACATCCTGCAACCATGTGTTGTATGCCGCCGAGTGACCGTTATAGACCTCTCCCGTGCCATCCGTTCCGACCATGTTCACGCCTACTACAAGTGCCTGGTTCTCTGCCGCACGAGCCGGCAGCATGGCATCCCAATACTGCACACGCACCTTAGGCCAGCACGCTACGCAGACGAGGATATCGTACATGTCCGCTGGGTCTTGACGAAGCCAGACAGGGAAACGCAAGTCGTAGCACACAGCGAGACGGATCTTAGCTCCTTTGTACTCCCATACCTCGCGTTGGTCACCGGGCTTGAAGAGCATTGCTTCTCCGCCGTGCTTGTAGAGATGCCGTTTGTCTATATAACGCGGTGCCGTATGGGGCGCAAAGAGAAATCCGCGGTTTCGCAGACCGTCTTCCTCACGGATGATCAGACTTCCCATGATAGCTATATCATAAGTGTCTGCCATTCGTTGCAAAGCCTGACAAGTCTCGCCGCCCCAAGGTTCCGCCAGATCCATACGATCCGTACAAAAACCGGTAGAGAACATCTCCGGCACTACAGCTATATCCGCCTTGCCTTGAATATCCCTTAGTCGCATCTCCAACGCTTGCACATTAGCTCGCGGATCCGCCCAGACGATGGGATATTGCATCAACGCAATATTCACTTCTTAGCCCCCTTCTTCTCTCCGCTACCGGCGATATTCTCGCGCATTGCCGTGTCGGCCTGTATGTTCTGCATGCGATAGTAATCCATGATACCGAGATTACCGTTGCGGAATGCCTCCGCCATGGCTTGCGGTACCAACGCCTCAGCCTCAATCACTTTCGCACGGGCTTCTTGAGCTTTCGCTTTCATCTCCTGTTCGCCGGCAATTGCCATGGCACGACGCTCCTCTGCCTTCGCCTGAGCGATGTTCTTATCCGCCTCGGCTTGGTCCATCTGGAGCTGGGCACCGATGTTCTTACCGACATCTATATCGGCGATATCAATAGATAGAATCTCAAACGCCGTGCCGTCATCAAGGCCCTTGGAAAGCACTAATTTACTGATGGAATCGGGGTTTTCGAGCACTTGCTTGTGGCTCTCTGCCGAACCGATAGAGCTGACGATACCTTCACCCACACGGGCGAGAATGGTGTCCTCTCCTGCGCCACCTACAAGTTGGCGGATGTTCGCACGCACCGTGACGCGGGCTTTGGCGATAAGCTGGATACCGTCCTTGGCTACCGCAGCCACCGGCGGAGTGTCAATAACGCGCGGGTTAACGGACATCTGTACCGCCTCAAACACATCGCGACCCGCCAGATCAATAGCCGTAGCCATCTGGAAGGAGAGATCGATACCTGCTTTGTTAGCCGACACAAGAGCGTGTACCACGCGCTCTATATGTCCGCCGGCAAGGTAGTGAGCCTCCAGACCGTCGCGTTTAACCTCGGTCAGACCTGCCTTGTGAGCCTCGATCATGCAGTTGACGATCTTGGTAGGAGGCACCTTACGGATACGCATAAGGAAGAGCTGAACCAAACTGATATGTACGCCACTCACTGCCGCGTTGATCCACAGCATGAACGGTACATAATAGAAGAAGATACATAGCCCGATCGCTATGAGAGTAACCAATACAATGTTTAAGACTTCCATAATTCTTTATGTATTTAAAATGAGTGAGATTACGACTCAAGAGTTAGTGATTAGTTAGTGATTCGTTAGTGATTTGTTGGTTCTTCAGCCGACGACGTCGGTACATCATCCTGCTTAAGCTTATTGTTCGCCAACTCCACATGGCTGTCTATCTTACTGTCCAGCGCCATTTTGTCAAGCGCATGGCTGCGGAGAAAGCCCCAGATAGCAAGCCCCGAGAGAACCAAACATGCCGCCAGAGTGACATACCCGGCTATATGACCTATCCATAGCCATGCTAACACTACGGCCGCCACCAGACAACCGAAACCGCCGATGCCCGCTATGCCGAATCCCGGCAGAAGGAACATCTCCATTAATAATAACGCGACGCCCGCGAGCACTAATAATACGACTAAAAAAACGTTCATGCAAGTGTTTCGATAAAAAAATTAAAACTATTTTTTTTAAAATCGGGTGCAAAGATACTAAATATCTTTGATATATGCAAGCGTATGAAAAAAAATTTGCATAAATAAATTAATTATACTACTTTTGCGGCAAATTTTTGAGGGTACACCTTATTTATTGAATTATTATGAGCAAAAATCTGGTTATAGTAGAGTCCCCGCACAAAGCGGACACAATTGAGAAATTCCTGGGCAAGGAATATCACGTAATGAGCAGCCAGGGACATGTACGCGACATAGAGCCTATCGGCAAAAACTCGTTAGGCATTGATTTCGAGCATGGCTATGCACCTCATTATGCCATTGATGCACATAAAGAGCATTTGATAGAGCAGTTGCAACGAGAAGCCAAAAAGGCAGATACCGTATGGCTGGCGTCCGATGAGGACCGTGAGGGAGAAGCTATCGCATGGCATTTGAAGGAAGTGCTGAACCTGGATGAGAAGAATACCAAGCGTATCGTCTTCCACGAAATCACCAAACCTGCTATTCTGGAGGCTATCGAACATCCGCGGGATATTGATTATAACTTAGTGAATGCCCAACAAGCACGACGCGTATTGGACCGCATCGTAGGATTCGAACTTTCGCCTATATTATGGAAGAAAGTGACGACGGGCCTCTCGGCCGGACGTGTACAATCGGTAGCCGTACGGCTTATTGTAGAGAAAGAGAGAGAGATTGAAGGCTTCCGTGCTTCCTCTGCATACCGAGTTTTTGCCGATTTCATCGGAGTAAATCCGGGTGATGCCTCGATACTCAAATGCGAGTTGAACCATCGCTTCTCACACAAGAAAGATGCGATTGAGTTCTTGGAGAGCCTGAATACCTCCCAGTTCATCGTGCGTGATGTACAACGCAAACCGGTAAAACACATGCCGGCACCTCCGTTCACTACATCCACGCTCCAGCAGGAAGCGGCACGGAAACTGAAATTCTCCGTATCCAAAACCATGCGTCTGGCACAAACGCTGTACGAGAGCGGAAAAATCACCTATATGCGTACCGACTCCGTCAATTTATCCACCTTGGCCCTCGCCACAAGCAAAGAGGTGATCGCCGAACAGTATGGTAAGGAATACGTGCACACGCGACAGTTCCATACCAAAACGAAAGGTGCTCAAGAAGCGCATGAAGCAATCCGACCGACTTATATGAGCACCCTGAGCGCAGGTAATACCAAAGACGAGCAACGGTTGTATGAACTGATTTGGAAACGCACTATTGCCTCTCAGATGTCAGAGGCTGAGAGCGAAAAAACGACCATCGAGGTATCCATCCACGGATCCAAATATGCTTTTGTGGCTACAGGTGAAGTTGTGCTCTTTGACGGTTTTACCAGAGTCTATGTACAATCAACCGACGAAGAAGCCGAGGAGCGCCGGATTCTGCCGGCCATGTCGCAACGAGAGAGACTGAGATTAGTCGGCGCTGAAGCGGTACAGACTTATGCCAAACCACCTTTCCGATACAACGAAGCGGCATTGGTGAAACGAATGGAGGAACTGGGTATTGGCAGACCTTCCACATACGCTACCATCATTGAGACTATCCAAAACGTGAAGTATGTAGAGCGCGGCTCTGTTGCCGGACAGAAACGCGATGTGTCCACTCTGACGCTCAAGAACGGCATGGTACAGGAGAAACAAAAAAGCGAGCAATATGGCGCAGATAACCAGAAACTACTACCGACTGACCTTGGACGCATCACAAACGATTTCCTGGTAGAGAATTTCCCCTCTATCCTAAGTTATGATTTTACGGCTCATGAGGAAGAGCAGTTTGATAAGATTGCTGTCGGACGCGCGGATTGGACAGAAACGGTGGATGCATTCTATAAGACCTTTAAACCACTACTATCCGCGATTCCATCGGGAAAAATTGAAGGTAGATTATTAGGTAACGATCCGGCTACCGGACTGCCCGTCATTGCTAAGATCAGTAAGATCGGTCCATGCGTACAATTAGGAGATGCATCAAGTGAAAAACCTCGTTTCGCGAGCCTCAAGAAAGGCCAATCCATCTATTCTATTACGCTCAATGAAGCTCTGGAATTATTCCGCACTTCACTGCCGATGACTATTGGAGAATACGAAGGAAAAGAGGTTGTTATAGGCGAAGGCAAGTATGGACCGTATGTCCATTACGACAACCTATATATCTCTATCCCGCGCACGAAAGATCCGCTGGGCATCAAATTAGAGGAGGCTATTGCAATGATTGAAGAGAAGAAAGAAGCATCAATGCCGATTCATGAATGGGGAGAGATTAAAGTGCTGCGTAGCAAATACGGAGCGTATATCCACACACCCGAGGGAAATTATCGTATCGCCAAAAGTACCGATGCCGGGAAGTTGACAGAGGCCGAAGTGAAGCAAATTATTGCTCAATCCGAGCCTCTTACCCCCGGAAAACGCACTTTTAAACGAAAAAGTGCAAAATAATTGCAAAAAAATTTGGTCAATTCAAAAAAAAGCAGTACCTTTGCACCCGCTTTCGAGAAGTAGCGCAGTTGGTAGCGCACTACGTTCGGGACGTAGGGGTCGGGTGTTCGAGTCACCTCTTCTCGACAAAAGGATGGTCTTACGGCCATCCTTTTGAGTTATGTTAATATTGTAAAAGAGTCAAAAACGTCGCTATTGTATGGCAGGCGGAGCCGAGTACAATGAATACATGCCAGATCGCATGGTAGTACGCATGCTCCTCATCCTTACTAAAGAAATAAGAGCCGACCGTATAAGCCACTCCTTCTGCAAAGACCCAGAAGAAAGCAGCATGACTCATATTCCGCCACATTGGCACGATCATGACAAGCGCCACCCATCCCATCGCAAGATAAAGAGCGAGAGAGAGTTTAGGATGCCGCCCGAGCGCAATAATCTTACCTATTGCTCCGGCAATCACACATACCCACAAGAAAATAAAAAGCGTCCACCCGAGCCAGCCACCCACAACTGATAAACAAATCAAAGAATAGGAACCGGCTATCATCGCATAAATAGCTATATGGTCAAAGATACGCAAACGCGCCTTTCGAACGGGATTAATGGTCCAATGGTAGAGAGTCGAGGAGGTGTACATCAAAACCATTCCCACCAGAAAAAGCACCGAGCCGATAATATTCAAAACCGGCATAGCAATAGGAGAGTTCACAGCTGTTAGCATCAGCGGCCAAGCAAGAGCTATGGTGGCTAAAAGCGGAATGAAATGGGTGAGCGTATTTGCTTTCTCCTCCGCGGTAAGAAGAGTCCAATGATATATCATAGTTTTTCTGATTTTGCAGCACAAAAGTACTAAAAAAAATGAAATTGGGAAAATGAAAAGTGCAAAATAAACAAAAAAACACACATTATTTATAATAAAACGCGTGCGCGCTTGCGTATATAAAAAAGTTTTTGTAAATTTGCACGCTTTTTGGAAATGATATAGTATGAAGATATTCACAACCCCTATTGACGGTCTATTGGTTTTGGAGCCACAGGTATTCAAAGATGCACGTGGCTATTTTGTAGAGACATATAACGAGCAACGGTATCGCGAGGCCGGAATTGATGCACAGTTTGTGCAGGACAATCAGTCCTGTTCCAGTTACGGTGTAGTACGGGGATTGCATTTTCAAAGACCTCCGTATAGTCAAGCGAAATTGGTATGCTGCACCGTTGGTAAAGTACTGGATGTAGCGGTTGATTTACGCAAAGAAAGTCCTACCTTCGGTCAATGGTACAGCGTGGAGTTGAGTGAGGAGAACAAGTGCCAGTTCTTCATCCCACGGGGATTTGCACATGGATTCTCCGTACTGAGCAACCAGGCTATCTTCACTTATAAATGTGACAACCTGTATCATCCGGAGGCGGATGGAGGTATATTACTGAACGATCCGGATCTGGACATTGATTGGCAGATACCTGAGGAGTTACGCATCTTAAGTGAGAAGGATAAGAAACATCCGTTATTAAAAGATCTGGACAATCCGTTTTAAGTATGAATATTCTAATCACAGGCAGCAACGGTCAGCTGGGCAGCGAGATGCGGGTACTCAGTGCAGCCCATCCCAAACATCAGTATTTCTTCACCGATGTTACTGAGAGTGATGGTGTACAAACTCTGGATATAACCGATCGCGAGGCTGTTTCCGCCTTTGTAAGTGCCTATAACATCGAGTTAATAGTCAACTGTGCAGCCTACACCAATGTGGACAAAGCAGAGGAAGATGAAGCTACCGCCAATAAGATCAATGCGGAGGCATTGAGCGTATTAGGCGGCCAGGGAGTGAGAGTGATCCATGTGAGTACCGATTATGTATTCTCCGGCGATGAGCATGTCCCTTGTCGCGAAAGCGACCCGGTTGCGCCGCGCACCGTTTATGGATCCAGTAAGTTACGCGGCGAGAAACTGCTACTCGCCGCATGCCCCGAAGCTGTGATTTTACGTACTGCGTGGCTCTACTCCTCTTTTGGCAATAACTTCGTGAAGACCATGATCCGCTTAGGGAAAGAAAAAGAGTGCCTGGGCGTGGTATTTGACCAAATTGGTACACCTACTTATGCTGCGGATTTAGCGGAAGCTATCTTTACGGTCATCGAGTCTCCGGTATGGCGAAGCGGTATCTACCATTTCACCAACGAAGGTGTATGCTCTTGGTACGATTTTACGCTTGCCATACATGCGTTAGCAGGTGTAAAAGAATGTAAAGTTCGCCCGATTTTATCGGAGGAATATCAATATAAAACACCCCGTCCGCACTATAGTGTATTGGACAAATCGAAATTCAAGAAGACATTTGGTGTAGAGATACCACATTGGATGGACGGACTGAAGAGATGCATGGAATTACTGAAGGCGTGAAGCGTAAAATATAGGGGATGAAAGATACATTGCGATTTTTAGCAGAACTGGCTGTCAATAACAACAGGGATTGGTTTGACGAGCACAGAGAGTGGTATCAGGCATGCCGCGAACGGTTTGTTGCGTTTTCAACGGAGTATATCAATCGCCTGACGAAGATAGATCCTACTCTAAAAGGGCTGCAGCCTAAAGACTGTATATGGCGCATCAATCGGGATATTCGTTTCTCTGCTGATAAAAGGCCCTATAAGGAGTGGTTCGGCTGTTTCCCTGCTACCGGTGTTCCGGGACAGCCCAAGACATGGGGCAAGAAATCCATGCGGGGTGGCTATTATGTACATATTCAGCCCGGACAATGTATGTTCGCCGGAGGCATTTGGGATCCCGGCAAAGAGTTGCTCCAAGCCATCCGAACGGAGATAGAAGCGAACTATGAAGAGGTGGAAACTATCATGGGGAGTAGGAAATGGAAGAAATATTTTGGACAAGATTTCGATAGTTATTGGGGGACAGGATTAAAGAAAGTACCGGCTGGTTTTGATCCCGAATTCAAACACGCCGAATGGCTCAAACACAAGACCTATACGTTCTCCGTCATGCTGAGTGACGAAGAAGTATGTTCGCCCGATTTCATCGACAAAATAACGGAGATCGCAGCTACAGCCAAACCGATGAATGATTTCCTCAATTACACCTTTGAGGAATATGGCGAATTCCCATCAAGGTGCTAAGGCAATACCATCCTAGGCGGAGGCCGCTCCTTCCGTTCCGTCGGAAGGACGCTCCGGGTCTGATAGTTCAATGGATAGAACGGGGCTCTCCTAAAGCTCAAATGCGGGTTCGATTCCCGCTCGGATCACATAAACTTAACACACACACCATGAAACACAAATTATTCCTTGTCTTGGCGCTATTCTTCTCCGGAGGATTGTTCGCTCAAACGGACACCGTACGGATCATGCGTACAGCAACCGCTCCGGAACGAACGGAAGTGAACGAACAGACGTTCGCGACAGAAGACACACCGGAGCTTCAAAAAACACCGGATAGCCTCGTCCGCGTAGAAGTGACCACTATCCATTATTTCACAGACACACTAACCTCTATCGTCTATACGCCCGACAGCGTAGCCAAACAACGCGAAGAAATTACCCGCACAGACTCCGCCGACCGAAGAGGCCACTATATAGAGGCGTACGTCGGTCTCAGTTACGGTTCCTTGGGCTACGGATTTACAGACACTCAAAACAAAGTAAATGGGTTTGTCAGCCCGCTTATCCAACTCCAGTACGCCTATTTTTTCCACCAGAATATAGGTGTGGGAATCGGTGCATGGTTCACTAATAACACTTCCGTAGCTCATCTGGGAGGAACCTATACATGGGAGGACCAGATTGACACCGATACCGAGCAACATTACAACCACAATGCCCAAGTAACCGAATGGGACGAACGCCAAACGACCCTCAATATAGGTATCCCGGTCTCGCTCCAGTTCCAATACCGCAAAGAGGGCAAGAAAGCCGGTGTCTTCGCCGCAGTGGGTGTTGCGCCTTCTTTCGCGGTGATGAATAAATACCGCGTCACGAAAGGTCAAGTGACCCATTCCGGCTACTACCCTGCTTGGGACTTGACCCTCGATAATATCCATGAGTTTGGTCCCAAAGACTACACCCAAGAGGAATCTTCCAAGGGTAAGATCGCTGTTAATCCGCAGGCGACCGTGTTTGCAGACCTCGGTGCCATCATCGCCCTCACACGACAAATAGACCTCTTTGTAGGCGGCTATTTCCAATGCGGCGCCAATGATGTCAACACCTCCGAGAAACACCCGCTGGGATGGAAGGACAATACCTTCACGTTCATGGAGGACTACACCGGAGCTTATGCACTCAATACCACCAAGGCTTCGCACCCCTACGAAGTGGGCGTCAAAGTGGGTGTTCATTGGCGGCATATCAAGCCGGATAAACATGAGACGGTGGACTATTTCGACTATTTCACCCGCAGAGACACGACCGTTAGTCTGCTCGCACGCCGCGATACAAATACTACGGAGCGCATAGACACGCTCACCCGCGCGCACATCGCCAAAGCAGCAGAAGAAGTGGAGAAATTCAACAAGATCTATTTTGCGCTGGGAAGTCATCAGTTGACCAACAAAGCCAAGAATTATCTCTCATCCATCGTTGGGGTGCTGAATAAAGTGCCGGACGCCAAAGTTTCTATAGACGGTCACGCCTCCACGGAAGGAGACCCGGCGTTCAACGAGATATTAGCATACAACCGCGCCAAAGAGGTGGCTAATTACCTGATTAGTCAAGGTTTGGATAAAGACCGCGTGATCGTAATAGGCCATGGTTCGTTGATCCCGAACGAGGAGAACGTCAACCATGAACTGCCGCTCGACCGCCGCGTAGAGGTGAAAGTAGTACAGAAACAAAGTGAAATTCAATAAAGAGGAGACGTTATGAAACACAGAATATCAATATTATTCGTTCTTGCCGTAATTACCACCGGCATACAAGCCCGCGTGTTCGAAGCCGGAGAGCGCTTGTATTTCAATATGGAGGCGCAGAGCGTCAAAGATGCAGGAGGAAACTTGCAATATGGCTGGTACGCCACGACAAATAACTATAACTATGCATACTTCTTCAACTCCACTTCGAATGGATGGAGTAACAAAGCCAAGCAATACAGCGGTACTATTTGGTACGTAGAAGCCCCGGCGGGCGACTGGAACCATGTGATCCTGACGAGACATAACTCCGCTACCGCCTCATGGTCCACCAAGACCGACCAGACCGGAGACATCTCGTTCTATTATACCGAAGGAGGACAGACCAAGATGCGGGAACAAAATTACATCCAGAATTTCTACTACAACGATGGCGGCACGAGAAATGGTGCCAACTGGGCTTTCATCGCTCCTGCTCCGACCGGAAATCCTGCCTCCTGGACTTACGAAGACGAACAGATATGCAAATCTGCAGCAGGCTCAACATACATGCTGCAAGCAAAAAACTACAACTACGACGACACATACGCACACGCGTGGTTCAAATATGAGAATAACACTTGGACGCGCTTGCAGGGAGAAGAACTGCGCGACACCGAAGGCGACAAAGCGTTTGAAGTGAACCTCGGTAGTGAAAACTCCGATATTTATTATTTCTTGCAAGCCAGCCGTCCTTCCATGTGCCGGCTCATCCGTATCCGTATCAACCAAAACTGCTCGGACGGCGCACCGGGAGCATGCAAGATCACTTCTTTTGTCGCCGTTGCTTCCGACGCGAATGTCACCGACCAAACGACCGCCATCAATGGTGTGGTCGCTTTCGACGACAAGAAGAACGCAGGACAACTGCAGATATGGAGCCCCGGAGTGGATACCCTCATCATTGACAATAACGACATCGAGACACCTCAAACCTTCCGGCTCAAAGGATTCGATGCGTCAACAGCTAAAACCTACACACTCTACGCTTCTTTCCTAAGCGGAAGCGGATGCGATGCGTCATGCACGGTGAGTGTCACTCCGCCTACCGTATCCCCTACCACCCATACCACGACAGGAACAGACTCCGACCTGCGACTGACACGCTTTACGCAGGAGGATGTAACCCTTACGCCGACAAACCAAAACTCCACGTATTTCCAGTGGACCAACTCTGCCAATGAGGAAGTTATCTCAGGCACTTATCCCGAAAACCGCAATCTGACCTTCACAGCCCCCACTGAAGCAAAGGATATAGACTACTACTTAATGGCGACAAACGATCCTCCCTCGCCGGAAGGAAACTTGATCTCCAATGGCACCTTTGAGACGGAAGACAATCTGGAGAGTAAATATGACTACTGGGGAAAAGACTTGACGAACTATTACGACACCCACCCCGGTGCATCCGGCGGATATGCTATCGTCCAGAACTCCTCCGATTTCTATCATACCTACAATACAGTTGTCGCGCATGAAGGCAGCTATTTCGGACTCTTTGACTCCAAAGTGACAAGCAATGTAGAGGATCAGGCGGCTTGGATTGCCAAGAGCGGATCCAAGAACCCGAAACTGAAAGTACAAGCCGGAGTGAGCTATTTGTTCTCCTTCTGGGTAGCAAATATCAATGCGTTCTACCAGATGAATAATGGCGCGCGGCTGCAATTCCAAATCAGCTACGACGGAGGTACAACATGGAGCGGCTTGGGCGGAGAGATCAATCTGGGCAACTACAAGGACAACAGATGGCATGGTCTATCTTCAATTGCCACCCCGACTACCTCCAGCACAAACGTTGCACTCCGTGTGATCAACAAAAACACCTCCGGCATGAATATCGGCAACGACTTCGCGCTCGATGACATTCGCTTCGAGGCAGTTACTGCCAGCACCTCCAATATCGCCGGATATGAGCGTTTCCCTGTGCATTACCTGCTCTGCGAAATCAATAACGCTACCTTTGCACAACGCCAGCCGGTGGGCTGCGGCACAGACATTGCCGATGTGGAATATACCGTCACCTTTGTCCATCCGCGAGGAGACCTCTTCATCTACGAGGGCACGGAGCTTCTTGCTCGGATTCCGCACAGCGAGATCGGCGATAACGCCACTTCCTATACCGGCGTTCTCTCCAATAGACCGGTGGATAATGCGGATCATACCATGACCGTTTATTTCGACGATGAGCATGTCAAAACCGATGCGCCGACTACGTATATATACAATGCCAGAGCTATTCCTTCTATTACTGTCAAATCCCTCTCTTGGAGCACCGTTTCGTGCGATGTTCCCATCACAACACTCACCGCTGTCATCGGATATACCAACCAAAACGGCTCTTTTACGGCGAACGTAGATGGAGGCGTCCCTGCTTCAGGCACCTTTACCGCAGAAAACGATGATGAACTGGAGACCACAATCACCATACCGGGAGTACCGGCAGACGGATTGGACACGCATAAACTGAATGTCCTTTTCAACGGCTCACACGGATGTACGATCACGGACTACAGTATCCCATCCCCTGCTCCGCTCACGCCCGCTATAGATACAGCAAATATATCCTTCTCGGCGCCGTCTTGCGACAATCTTGCAACCTCGCTGACTTTCGATCTGGACTACACATACCAGCAAGGTACATTCACCTATTGGGTGGATGGCATGACGCCCCAAACCGCTACTTACACAGAAGCGGACAAAACGACACAACACCTGACCGGACTCAGCGTCGAAGGAATTCCGGCGGATGGTCAGACCCACACGCTCCATGTTTCGTTCGATGGAGCAAACAGTTGCGTCAAATCATACTCCCTGCCTGCGGTGCCTCTCTTGCGCAGTTGTATAAAAGACGAAGCCACTATCTGCGAAGGAGAGACTTATCCATGGATGGGAAACAGCTACACCCGCCCTGTGGGTATAGATACGATCACGAATCCCGCTAATGTGTATGACACGCTTCTGCTTACCGTCAATGCCACTCCCCGGATCTCTATCGGTACTGTCGCAATGACATGCGACAACGCGGGCGAGGTACGCATACCCGTTACCGTGACGCACGGTGCGCCGGACAGCTACGACATCGAGTTAAACGGCGTTCACTATGCCGGTATGGCGGACGGGACAGATATCGTCTTCACGCCTACAGCGATGGAGAGCGGTGAATATACAGCGAATATAACCGCCGGGGAAGGTCAATGCGAGACGACCGCCTCTTTCCGATTCACTATCGCTCTCTCGGGACAGATGTACAGCAAATGGACGGATGTCCTCTTTATAGACAACCACGACCATTCGTACACCGGCTATCAATGGTATGCGGACGGTTCGGCGATAGCGAACGAGAATCAGCAATACCTCTATCGTCCGGAAGGTATGAGCGGTGAACCCACCCTCTTCCACTGCCGCCTCACCACCACCGACGGAAAAACGCTCTACACTTGCCCGATGGCTTTTGACGACGTGCCGCGCAGCGCGGACGCCACGCCAGCATCCACTCCGGCGCAGGTCATTCGCACATACCGAGTCGGACCGCACGTGCAAATCGTCCAGACGATAGAAGGAGAGCGTATCCAAACCCGCAAAATTATTATTCATGAGTAATACAAAACCTATATTACCCGCTTTGGCGGTGGATGCCGCTTGTTCCGGTAACCCCGGCGTTATGGAGTTCAGGGGCGTCATAGCCGACACCGGCACAGAGGTCTTCCATCGCGGGCCATTCGTCCAAGGAACCAACAACATCGGCGAATTTCTCGCGCTGGTGTTGGGGTTGGCGTATATCAAGAAGTACAACCTGAACTGGGTCATCTACACCGACTCCGTCACCGCACTCGCGTGGGTGCGCCAGAAACGGTGCAAGACAAAAATCGAATGGAACGCCTCCAACCAGGATCTTTTCTTCATGGTTCGCAAAGCGGAAATGTGGCTCCACGATAATACATGGACCACGCCGATCTATAAATGGGACACCAAAGCGTGGGGCGAAATACCTGCCGATTTCGGACGCAAATAATGAAGATACACGCCGCAAGTAAGTGCAAAAGAGTATTTTTGGCAAATATAAGTAACAAAATGAAGATTTTTTAACGATTTATTTTCATATGTCACAAAAAAAGTGTACCTTTGCACCGCAAAGGTGAAAAAGTAACCAAAACAATTAATACACAAATAACTAAAATTAATCTACATTATGACAAAAGTAGCTATTAACGGCTTCGGCCGTATTGGTCGTCTGGCATTCCGTCAGATGTTCGAGGCAGAGGGTTACGAGGTTGTTGCTATCAACGACTTGACCAGCCCGAAAATGTTGGCTCACCTTCTGAAATACGATACCGCCCAGGGTGGTTTCGCAGGTCGTTTCGGTGAGGGCAAGCACACTGTTACATACAAAGATGCTGTTCTCGCAGAGGACGGAAAGACCGTTGTTACTCCTGGTTCGATCACTGTTGACGGCAAGGAGATCACTATCTATGCTAAGCCGAATGCAGCTGAGCTGCCTTGGGGTGAGCTGGGTATCGATGTTGTACTGGAGTGCACCGGTTTCTATACCAGCAAGGCTAAAGCTGAGGCACACATCCAGGCAGGTGCTAAGAAAGTAGTTATCTCTGCACCGGCAGGTAACGATCTTCCGACCATCGTTTACAACGTAAACCACAAGACTCTGACTCCGGCAGACAAAGTTATCTCCGCTGCATCTTGCACCACCAACTGCTTGGCTCCGATGGCAGCAGCTCTGCACAAATACGCTCCGATCCAGAGCGGTATCATGTCCACCATCCACGCTTACACCGGCGACCAGATGATTCTCGACGGTCCGCAACGTAAGGGTGACCTCCGTCGTAGCCGTGCAGGTGCACAGAACATCGTTCCGAACAGCACCGGTGCTGCTAAGGCAATCGGTCTCGTTATCCCTGAGCTGAACGGCAAACTGATCGGTTCCGCACAGCGTGTTCCGACTCCGACCGGTTCTACCACTATCCTGGTAGCTGTTGTTAAGGGTAAAGACATCACCAAAGAGGGTATCAACGCTGCTATGAAGGCTGCTCAGACTGAGTCCTTCGGTTACACCGAGGACGAGATCGTTTCCAGCGATGTAATCGGTATGAAGTTCGGTTCGCTCTTCGATGCTACCCAGACCATGGTTGCTAAGATCGACGAGGATACCTATCAGGTACAGGTTGTTAGCTGGTATGACAACGAGAACAGCTACACCAGCCAGATGGTACGTACTATCAAGTACCTCGCTGAACTGCACTAATCGCTACAAATCATCCGCCATGCATGGCGGATAACAATAAGAGACGTCCGTGTGGGCGTCTCTTGTTTTGTATAGTAGGCTGTTTCTTTATTTCTGGGAGAATTTATAGGCTATGCCTATTGCATGCTGGAACTCACGCTCTTCCGTTAAGTGGATGGTCTGTTTTTTGGCCTTTACATTCACGTCTCGGTCGTAGCCGTAATTGAATCGATAGTAGAAGTCCAGCGAGCTATGCGCTGTAAGCCGCCATACGACTCCTATTGCAGCACGCACGCGGCGAATGTACTGGCGCCCTGGCTGCGTTGGATCATTATTGGCATAATACTGATGCAGGGGATTGGCATTGAGCGTATTCACCAGTTCACACCAGATATAGGGTTTGAGCGGTTTGGAGACAGCATGGTAGGCTACCTCTAATTTGCTACGCAGGAACCAATCAGCGCGGTTATCCTGATAATAACCTGTCGCCACATGTTGGTCAATATCTCCCATACGAATCTCCGTCATGAACCGCTCGCGAAGAGAGAAAGACCATTTCTCGTAGCGATAAGAACCCGTAATACCGAAGAAAACACGGTGCCGCATGACCTTATTGACATCCACGGTGTCTTTCTTCATCAGTTTGAGGGTATATCCCGCTTCTCCTTTCAGGTAAGAAAAATGCGGGTGTTTATAACTCAGCGAGAGTGTCGTGTAAGACTTATTAAAATCCGGTCCGGTGAGTGCGGTAGTGGTAGCGGACGCTGTCCGTATCGTAGTGAAGGCTACCATGTCAAAACGCAAATCCTCATCCAGATGCAGCGCAAGACCGTTATGCCATTTCTTGGAATAACCGGCGCCCACACGCAGTTGGGCGCTATGCCGGTCTTGATTTTGAGTGGATGCATATTCCCATGCCTGCGCAGGCACACAAACCGCGCACACCATAACCAGAATTGTTACTAAATGTCTCATTTGAACTTCGTAATTTGGTCTATACTGTTGACGGTCTTGCCCTGCTCCAGAGGATAAGTCATCTTGATATAGGCTACATCTCTTAGGAAATCAATGTGCCCTATCTCAATATCCACCACTTTCAGTCCCGTACGCTCCTCGAGGTCGGCGATGAGGGCTGCCCGGTTCTCGGGCTTGATATTCTCAATCTTTTCGTAGAGAATAATCTTGGTGGACTGACGCTTGCGTCCGTTCCACAGTTCGAAGCCCCATGCCATGGCTATCAGCAGCGCATTCGCTATGAGTAGCAGATACCAAGCCAAACCATCTGCTTTCAGGCTAAGGGAATTGATGACGGAGAGCGCAATGATGAGGAACATGTAGTTCATCTCACGGATAGGCACAGTCTCCGTGCGGTAACGGATCATGCCGAAGATGGCAAACAGACCGAGTACGAATCCCGTCTGAATATCCAGAATCTGCATCAGCCACAGCAGGAGGAACATTCCGCTGGAGAAGAGCATGAACTGCACATAGTAGTCGCGACGACGGCTGTAGCGATAATAGATACCATAGATCAGGATCCACGATACCAAGAGGTTGAAAAGGAACATCAACGGCATTGTGATGAGGTTTTCACTGACTCCGAGCCAGTCGGCTAACGAGTGCATGACATAAGAGATACTATCCTCTGCTCCATAACGAGCTGCGATGGAGGGGTCGTTCTCCAGAAATTCCAAAGTGGGGTTACTTAATTCCGGCATAATTTCTCTATTTTACGGATTTTACTTTTGAATCTGTTCTTCTTTATATCCGGCGTAGTGAGCGCCGTACCGATACAATATTTGCTGATTTTGAGCGGGTGCAGACGATGGCTGAGCATGATATCCGTCATGCGGGAAGGCACATTGCCGTCGCGCTTGAGTTCGATGATGACGAGCTCAGGATAGGTTTTCTTCTCGCCGCTGAGTACGTTATCCCATATCAGGTCCAAGTCTATCGTCAGGCGCTCCGTCTTGGCCTTATTGACCAGTGTAATGCGATGGAACTTGGTCCATAGATGAGGGGTTATGTCAGCCCAGTGGTACCGGCTCTTGGTATCTATAAACTGTGCCACCGTCATCGGCTCGTCTTCTTTTTTCTTATGCTTGAGAACGCTCGGTGTGTCCGCAGTGATTGAGAAACCGGGTACTACAATACGTTTCTTATTGGTGCGGCCTTTGTTGTTCTTGCGCTTGATCTCCAGAAACGTGAGGTTACTGTCCACATACTGGCGGACACGTATCTTCTGGCGTACGAGTTGGCGGTCATGGTGACGGACATACATGTCGAGTGAGTCTGTGTCGTAGTACATGGTGTCGTAGGTAGCGATCCGTTTGCCATCTATCTCCTGGGCGAAATAATCGGCTTTAGCCGCCTCCAATATAAGCGGAAGAACCGTTATCGGCACCGCGTATTTGGTGTCGATACGGTTCATTAGTTTCACGCTCTCCATCTGCGCCAGACTGATCGGCTCAAACTGCGCGAGGATGGTCTCAATGTTCTGTCCGTTCTTCATCGTTTACCATCTGCCTCCGGGTCCTCCGCCGGGACCACCACCGGGACCTCCGCCACCGCCTGAATAGGAACTGAGTGATACGGACGAGCCACCGGAAGCCGAAGCCGGATAGTAACCCACACCCTCAAAGATAGCTGTACCGGAAGGCGTCACTCCGGACTTGAGCGTTGGTGTCGAAGCACCGGAGACAACCAAGGTGCTACCGCCGCTGGATGGTGTCTTGAAGGCGAAGGTGTCATTACCGACGGTCAGTGCATACCAGGTGTTCTTGGACCATGAAGAGGTGGAATAGCAGCTCTGACTGAGACTCGCGCCACTCTCCAGACCGCCGATAGAGACAATCATGCCGCCCTGCACATAAAGCTTGTAGCCGCCCTCGGTGTTGGCATCAATGCCCACCTCGGGCGAGGAAGCAGAAACGGCATAGACCAGACCGCCTTTGATATAACAGTTACCATTGGCGTCAATACCGTCGTTATTGGTGGCACGGGCATATACATAGCCGCCGCTGATAGTTAGATGGCTTGCCGCATTGATAGCATCGTCACTGGAGTTAACTACTACTTTGCCGCCGGATATTTCCATCGTACTCTTACTCTCTATTCCTTCGCCGCCGGCGCCGGTAGTCGTCACAGCGATCTTACCGCCGGTGATATTGATGACACCGTCAATCTTGATACCTTTAGGCGAGGATTTATAGTTGGTGGAATATCTATCCAGACTATTGGAGTTAGACACCGTGGAGAGGGATCCGCTTGACGAAGCCACCACAGCCTGTCCGCTGGTGGAGATAGTGATGTCCGCTGCGTCAGAGACCGTCAGCGTACCGTCACCACTGATACCTTTGCCTCCGGCACCTGTGCTCGTCAGCGTGAGCGTACCGCCGGAGATGACCATATTACCGTCCGCAGACAAGCCTGCGCATGATTTGGTCTTGCTGTTATCACTGTCCCAAGCACCGCCTCCGGAGGTGGTTGCCGTGACCGTACCGCCCGATACATACATGTCGCCGGCAGCTTTGATACCTTTGGTGGCAGCGGCTGTCACAGCGACATTGATTGTACCGCCGGAGATATAGATGTTTCCGGTATCCTCGTCCTCATGATTGGTCGTGATACCCGTAGAGGCAGTGCCGCCTAAATCGCACTGGATACCATCGTCGCCTACCGAACTGATAGAGATAGTTCCGCTCGTGATCTCCATATATTCCTCGCAGTTGATTCCGTCGCTGACAGCCGAGGTGATATTGAGGGTCAGGTTCTTGACCGAGATATATGATGCGGATTTGATACCGTGTTTGGTCTTGCCGGCTACATTGAGTGTACCGTTTCCTTTCAGTTGCAACTGCCCTTTACTATAGACACAGGCCTTTTGCTCGCCTCCGGCTCCATCGGTGAGCGTATTGACCGTTCCCTGTTTGACGGAGAACTCGATACGTTTGGAGTTGGTGATATTGATTGCTGCGCCGCTCGGGTTGGTCAGTGTCAGTCCTGCCAGCGAGACGGTACACTTGTACGAACCGCCAAGCGTTAGTGAGCCGTTGCTCGAACTGCCGCTCAACTGGTAGGTGATCTCCGATCCGTTCACCGCCTCCGTGTTGCTCTGTACAATGGTCACATGCGCGCCGGATTGCTCCGCTGCAACGTAAGCAAGCAGGTGCGAAGGCACTGTTATAGTCGCGGAAGAGCCGCTGTACACGATCGTGACGATGTTAGCAGTATCCGTTGACACCTCTACCTCCGCTGTATCATTGATCACGGTAGTATCACTGCTACCGGTATTGGAGCCACCCGAATCGACCGGCGTGTTCCGCTCCGTGCAGGCGATCATCCCGACCACCAGTGCACATACTAATCCAATTTTTCTCATTTTAATTTCCTTTTAATAAATAACTATAAAAAGCGCTGCAAACCCCTACCCAATTCAGGATGGGGTAGAAGCACCGGTGTAAGCGTCGGCGTCAGAGGTGCCGGCAGCTGGTTTGGACTCCTGCGGGTTCTTATTTGCCGGCTCTTTCACCTTTGCGGGTTTATGAATCTTCTCAAAAGCTTTCAGGAGCGTCGGGACATCCGTCTTGTTGGCGTCATAAGTGACGGTAACGGTCTTGGTGTCGAGGTCGCATACAAGATCCTTAACCCCCTTCTCAAAGGCGATGTTCTTCATGATCTTGTCGATACAACCTTGACAATGTATGTCGCAGGAGAGGACGACTACTTGCTTATTGGCCTTGGCGAACACGACAAGCGGCAGAAAGGCCAGCAGAACTAAATAAATGTATTTTCTCATAATAAACTACCTATTTGATATACGATAAATGATACCAGCCATGCGAGTGCGAGGGAGTGGAAGACGGTGAACCACGCCCAGCCCTTGCCTGCCTCGTGGCGCAGGGTGGCGATGGTGGCGAAGCAAGGGAAATAGAGCAGCACGAAGAGCATGAAGCTGAACGCCGTGAGGGGCGTGAAGCCCGCAGCGCTGATGTCTCCGCCATAAAGGATAGCGAGGGTCGATACAATCGCCTCTTTCGCCGGCAGACCCGTCAGCAGACAGACGGACATCTTCCAGTCAAAGCCCAGCGGCTCCATGAGCGGCGAGACGGCTTTGCCGATGGCTGCCAGGTACGAGTGCTCGAGGTCGTTGAGGTCCTGCGAGGGGAAATACTCTAATGCCCAGATGATGATGGACGCCCAGAGGATAACCGTGCATATCTTCTGCAGGTAATCCGCTACGCGCTCCCATATATGTGCCGCGGTGTTACGGGCCTTCGGGAGACGGAACTCCGGCAACTCGTTGACCGAATCCTCGTGGTCCTGACGGAACCAGCGGGTCCGTTTCATGATGATGGCAAAGAGGACGGACAGGCAGATACCTATCGCGTAGAGCGAGATCATCACCAGCGCCTTGTACCGCTCGAAGAACGTGTCCACGAAGAGCATATAGACCGGCAGTCGTGCCGAGCAGGACATGAACGGTACCATCAGCATCGTCAGCACCCGGTCCTTGGGATTGCGGATATCCCGCGCCGCCATGATCGCCGGTACGTTACATCCGAAACCCATCAGCATCGGTACGAACGAACGGCCGTGGAGACCTACGCGGTGCATGATGGTGTCCATGATATACGCCTCGCGCGCCATGTACCCGCTATCTTCCATCAGGGAGATGAAGAAGAAGAGGATGATGATATTCGGCAGGAACGCCAGTACTGCACCGACGCCCTTGAGCACGCCGTCTATGAAGAGGCTGGAGAGCCATCCCTCCGCCATGTGTACACGGCATCGTTCGCACAGCCAATCGATACCCGTCTCTATCCACTCCTGCGGATAGGCGCCGAGCATGAACGTGCACCAGAAGACGAAATACAGGATCGCCATCATGATCGGGAAGCCGAGCCACGGGTTGGTCAGCACCTTGTCTATCTTCTCCAGCCGCGTCTGGTGCGCATCGTTCGGCGCGTGGGTCAGCGTCTGGGTCAGCACGCCGTGCACGTACGCCCGGTAGGTGTCCTCATCGCCATTCTGGTCGCGGAGGTGGTAGATCGGGTGCGCCGTTGAGCCCTCGCGCTGCGCCGTATCCCGAAGAATATCGAGACACTCCTCCAGACCGTAGTTCTTACGGACGGAGACGCGGCAGGTAGGCACGCCTATCAGCTCCTGCAGTTTGGGTATGTCGAGCGAGTGGTCGGTCTGCTGCAAGAGGTCGTACCGACCGATGGCAATGACGATCTTCTCCTCCTCGTCAATAATGTGCGGCGTGAGGAGGAGCGAGTCCTCCAGCCGCGTGGAATCCACTACTTGCAGCACCGTATCAAACGCATGCCCGTGCAACTCATCGGGGTTGTGCACCTCGACGAACTGCATGCCGTTCTGCGCTTTGTCCGCCAAGGCTTGCAAGGCAGACGAGAGCGACGATTTGCCGCTCTGCGGAAGTCCTATAACCGCTATCTTCATCATCCGTTTTCTTTTTGGGCTGCAAAGTTACTGCTTTTTTGCAACTTGTGCAATCCCCAATTATGGGGATTTTGCGTCTTTAGAGGGTTTCCAGCGTTCTGCATAGCCACTTGTAGCACCGCTCGGTGGACGGGATGGAGAGCCGCTCGGAAGGCGAGTGTACGCCGTACATCTGCGGACCGATGGACACCATGTCGAGGTACGGGTATTTCTCCAAGAACAATCCGCACTCCAAACCGGCATGGATAGCCAGCACTTTCGGCTCTGCCTTAAAGAGATCCTCGTATGCTTTTTTCACTACTCCCAGTAGTTGCGAAGAGGGATTCGGCGCCCATCCCGGATAGCCGTCGCCATGCGTCACCTCATCACATACCAAAGAGAGCGCTTGCTCTACCGCCCACTTGAGATGGTGCTTGGCTGGCTCTTTGGACGAACGCTGAGAGGTATTGATCTCGACAACCCCTCTCCGGCTCTCCCCACAAGGGAGAGAGGTGTCTTCATACATCTTGATGGAGGCAAGATTGGTGGAGGTCTCAACCAGTCCGGGCATCTCATGGCTCATGGCGATCATGCCGTGCGGGCACTCGCAGAGCGCCATGACGAGGCGGTAAGCCTTGTCCGCAGGGACAAACGTATCCGGCATGTCGCAGGTCTCCAGCTCAAGCTGCATCTCTTTCTCCACCTCGCCGAACACACCCTCCATCTGAGCCACGTAGTTGTTCCACTCGATGCGGATCTGCTCCTTGTAGCTCATCGGAATGGCAATGACTGCCTCTGCCTCACGGGCGATGGCATTGCGCAGGTTGCCGCCGTTGATGGACGCCAGTTGGATCTCCGCTTGCGGCCATATACGAGCGAGGAACCATACCAGAATCTGGTTGGCGTTCGCACGACCTTTGTTGATATCGTCACCCGAGTGCCCACCGAGCAATCCGCTTACGGAGAGACGGATACCCAATTGTGCATTGTGCATTGTGCATTGTGAATTGTTCACCGGCTCGTAATGCATCTTGGCGAGGGTGTCGATACCGCCGGCGCAGCCGATGAAGATCTGACCGTCGTCCTCGGAGTCCAGGTTGATGAGGCGTTTGTGTTTCAGCATGCCGTCTTTGAGCTTCATTGCGCCCGTCAGACCGGTCTCCTCATCTACCGTGAAGAGGCACTCGATAGCCGGGTGTTTCAACTCCGGATCGGTGATAGCGGCAAGCGCCATGGATATACCGATACCGTCGTCCCCGCCGAGAGTGGTTCCTTTGGCTTTGAGCCACTCGCCATCGACATACGTCTCTATCGGGTCCTTCATGAAATCATGGGTTACATCATTGTTCTTCTCGCACACCATGTCCATGTGCGCCTGCAGGATTACGCCCTCGTGGTCCTCGTAGCCGGGTGTGGCGGGCACACGCATGATCACGTTCATCGCCTCGTCGGCGACACACTCTATCGAATGAGCCTTTGCCCATTCCTGCAGCCATCGGCTGATTTGCTCCTCGTGCTTGGATGGACGAGGTACCCGGCAGATCTGCGCAAAGAGGTCAAAGACAGCTTTGCTATTGCTGATTGGTGATTGCTGATTGCTCATAATTGTGAATTGTGAATTGTGAATTGTGAATTGTAAATTTTCTTAAATTGTCTATTAAACCGTATATGGAACAGCACGGCAGGTATTGCGAGGGCGATTACGAACGCCATCCACATACCCTTCGCGCCTAACTCGCACGGGAATGTAAGGTATAGCCCGAGGGGCAACGCCACGCCGATATAGGCGAAAAGGGCGATACGCATCGGTACCCGCACATCCTGGATTCCCCGTAGCATCGCTGCGCCGATACATTGGAGTCCGTCCGCGTACTGGAAGAGGGCACCGAAGATTAGTAGCGTGGAGGCTATCTGCGCCACCTCCGCGTCGTCGGAGAAGATATAGGGTATCTGATACCGGAAGAAGAACATGATACCCGCGCCGATGGTGTTCATCAGCAGGCACAGATGGATCGACGCCGTGGACGCCATCCTCACGGCGTGCAGATCGCCTTTGCCCAGCTGGTGCGAGACGCGGATAGTGGTAGCCGCGCCGATGCCCTGCGCCAGCATGAACGTCAGGTCACACATCTGGTTCGCTATATGGTGAGCCGCAAGCGCCTCCTTGCTGATCCAGCCGATGATGACGAACGATGCCGTGAAGAGGAACGCCTCCGCAAAAGACTGCAGACCGATCGGCATGCCGATAGTCAGCAGGTGCTCCACCTCCCTCCGGCTGATGAGCCATCCGCGCAGCGCGGAGAGGTACCGCCGCCAGTCGGTCTTGACCATCATCGCTATCAGGAAACAGACCGGCATCAGCGCACGGGAGATGAGTGTCGCCCACCCTGCGCCCTCGGCACCCATCGGCTGAAAACCCCAATGACCGAAGATAAACACCCAGTTCAGCAGGATATTCAGCAGGTTGCATCCCAGGGTGATGAGCATCGCCACCCAGGTGTTACCGAGCCCCTCGAGGTACTGCTTGAAGAAGCAGAATAGGAGGAACGGCACGATGGATAGCACTATTAATATATAGTACGGGCGCGCACAGACGATCACCTCCGGCTCCTGCCCAAAAGCGTCCAGATTGGGAATGCACGGCACCAGGAGAGCCAGCGCCGCCAGCGACATCAGACCCGTAAAGACCAAACCGTTTGCCAGATACGAGGTGATCTGCTCATGCTTGTGGGCAATCTCCTCGTCCAATTGCAAATTGTGATTTGTTAATTGTGAATTGTGAAAATTTGGCTTTGCCAAATAATCGTGCCCTTTAGGGCTAAGAATTGTAAATTGTGAATTGTATAATTTCTCCAACCGTCCGTGCACATGCCCCACGAGCGGCGTGACGCCCATCAGCGCACCCATGGCAAACACCATCACGGTGAAGAAGATGGCGTTGGAGAAACTCACCGCCGCCAAATCCGCCGTGCTGTAATGCCCCACCATGATACTGTCCGCCAGTCCGACCATCGCCGCACCGAACTGGGTCAGCATGACCGGAAACGCCACCTTCAGGTTGCGCTTGTAGTAGGGGAGATATGAACTTAATTTACAATGCACAATTTACAATGCACAATGCACAATGCACAAATTTGGGCACAAAGTTACTACTTTTTTTGCATATATCAAAAAAAAAGTGTACCTTTGCACCCGATTTATGACAATACAGTGCTTATGGGTAAGAAAAAATTCGGACTTTTAGTGCTTTTGGCGAGCCTCAGCATCATCTCGTCGATGGCGGATAATACCACTCCTCCGGCATACCAGATAGCGGACCACACGTTCTTCGACCCTACGCGCAAAGCGGAGAAGGAGCATAGTTACCGGTTCCGGGTGGAGTACCGCATTGAGGTGGGCTATGCCCAGGATCTGCAGCATGTGCGGGATCTGTCTTTCCCCAGTCCGCATCTCTACGGCGCACGTATCGGCGCATCGTTCACCTTCACCCTACCCCTGCATTTCGGGCTGCAGACCGGTCTCCATTATGCCATTCTTGGCAGCAAGTACGACCAGCACTGGCGGTCGATGAACGTAGCGAACACCCAGACCGAGATCATCACCCACCACCTGATTGCGCACAATCTCGTTATCCCTGTCCGCGCCTATTATACCGTGCCGGTATGGAAGGAACTGAACCTCTTCTTCTTCACCGGCCCGCAGCTACAGATCGGTCTGGCGCAAAACGATAACTTGGACGCCTTTCTAAGCGAAGAGACCAAATCATGGCTGGAGACGAAGGGTATCCACACCTCGCCCTACGACCGCATGGCGGATGAGCTCGTCCGCGCCAGTGTCCAGTGGGGACTCGGCGGCGGTCTCGAGTGGGACAGATACCGCCTGCAGGCAGGCTATGATTTCGGCCTGAACAACCTCGTCAAACATAAGCAGACCGCCAACCAATACATGTCCCAATGGGGCATGCTGATCAGTTTCTGCTACCTATTCTAAAAAAAAAAATCGCCCCGAAGAGCGATTTTTTAATGTACAAAGGGCTTTTGGAGTTTAGTACAAGGTTCTAAGATCCGTACGGACTCATCTGTTTGTACCAAAGTCACTAGGACGCTTTGTGAATTGTGAATTGTGAATTGTGAATTGTTAATTGTGAATTGTGAATTGCCGATTAGCCGTTGTGCTCGGCATCATACTCCTGTCCGCACACCTTCCACAGGTACGCCCGCATGGTGCGTTTGCCGCCGGAGGTGTTCAGCTGAGCTGCGAAGTTCTCCTGATCCTCGGTGACCTTCATCAGGTCCTTGGAGCGGGCCTTCACCATCGCTGACACCTCGGTGAAACGGGTGTGGACGGCAAGCTCCTTCGAGCTGTAGTGACCGTTGGCACGTTTGTAGCGGTCCGGACTAAAGGTATAGACGCGCTGACAGTTGGGGTTCTCACTCGCTGCTTTGCGGTGAACGGCTACCACATAGTTGCCGTGGTTGTGACCGTCAATCTTTTTCGGTCGTTTAAGGGCACCGGAGATCGTCTCGATTCCACCCGGGCCGACTTGCATAATTGCCATTTCGTGCCGACCATGTTTCACCTCCGGTCGGCGTAGAGGGGTTTAGGTTGGTTAATAATTTAGAGTTTTTTCGTAGCATCGTAGGTCTCGATGGTTTTGGTGATGATGGTGCAGGAGGTGTCGCCTTTTTGGAAATACTGACTCTGGGTTGTGACCGTCCGAGTCACATTGCAGGATGTGAGTCCCAGTGCGATCGCTGCGCACGTCACCAACGCCGTCGCAAGCGTTACGATGATTTTGTAGATTTGATTCTTATTCATAGTTAGGGTTGTTTTTTGAATTGCGGTGCAAAATTACAACAAAAAAACGGAACGCGCAAGTGGTGCATTCCGTTTCGTGCCGAAAAGATATAGTTTTCTAATCGTGCGTGAGGTCATAGCCGGCATACCGGGAAAAATGGGTGGCTTCTCCGAGTGTGAGCCAGTACTCGCCGTCCTTGCCTTTGCGCTTGCCTTTGCGGAGGTTGAGTATTGGTCTGGTGACCTTTCCGTACTTGGTAATCCAGCCGTACATGAGTATCTGAAAACCTTTCTCCCCGCAGGGGTAGTGGATAGCCCGTTCGAGCCGGGCGATGAGGGTCGGAAATGTAATTGCGTCTTTGTTCATAAGATTGGTTATTGTTTATGTCATTGGTTATTGGCGTTGGCTTAGTCCTTTTAGGACCAAGCTGACTGATGAATTTATCGGTTTAAAGTCGGTTTAAAGTCGGACTAAAGTCGGAGGCAAGTGCTGTACACTTTTTTTAAAAACCCTTCGCCTTTAACCTCTAACCCTTTAGCCTTTAACCTTTAGCCTTTATTCAGCCTTTTCACATCGCTCATCTGCCACACACGTGCTTCGTCGGCGGTGTAGATGCCGTAGTCGCCGTTGTAGAAAGCGCGTACCATGGGCGTCTCTTTCATGAGTCGGTTGAGCATCGGTTGCCCGTTCCAGTTGAAGGGCTTGGGGTGGCAGAACACGACAATTTCGTGCGGTGTGCCGTAGAACCCCTCGCCGCGCCACTTGCGGTAGAGCAGGTAGAGGTAGAGCTTGCGCTGCTCGTCGAGGGTCAGCCTGTTCCACTTCTCGATGAGCGGTTGTTCGAAGCCGTGTTTGCGCTCGGGGTCCACCAGTTTGAGCAGGCAGAGCAGCGATTTGGAGAACCGTTTGTCGATAGCTTGGGTTAATGATTCCATAAGAGTGCTTTTTTTTATAATTAAAATAATTATTTTTTTTAAGAGATTAAAGCGCATTTACGTATCCGCATGGTTTTCTCTTTTGGTTCTTTTCTCTTTTTTACTCGATTACCTTTACCGTGAGCTTGATCTCGTCGGGTTCTTTGTCCGGGTAGAGTTCCACGAAGGTCTTCACATAGCCGTTCATGACAGCGGTACGCGCCTTGACGAGGTTCTGCTCTTTGAGTTCGTTGAATTCATAATCCCCGATGCCAGTCCACGTGCCATCATAATCATCGCGCAGCCAGTAATCATACTGACCACTGTCTTCCAGATCAGAGAGGTAATCCCTCAAATCTGTCCATCTTGAATCCCAGTTGTTGATCTCATCGTAAATGCATTCATCACGGGAGTCAGACCCGTAAATATTTTCCACCTCACCGTCATACCCGTTGTCCCAGCAAAACCTTACAAGATCGCAGATGTCCGCGATTTCATCAATCCATTCCTGTCTATACATGGTCTCCTCCTCTTACCATTTTGAATAGCCTCTGTAGCCAGCGCCGTAATACCTTGCGTCCCAGTCGTCATCGTCATATCCATAAATAATACTTTTTTCGTTATAATACCCTCTTGTCCAAAGAAATAAACCATCATGATTACGCAACAAATTATAATAATAAGGCCAGAAATAATATCAATACTTCCCAGAATATCTAGAATTACTATATCTTTTATTTTATCGTAACATGTCATATTCTTTACCCTTATTAT
>CAJOCN010000013.1 GCA_905233255.1 Paludibacteraceae bacterium | reverse complement strand
CAATGCCGGAGTGGAAGCCTTGATATAGCATTCAAAAGGCATGATGGTTGAGGTTCCTCCGTAGTCATACTCAAACATATTCGTAGCGGTATTGAGCGGGTAAATGCCCGATAAGGTAAGCTTACGGAGGGTCTTATTCACATGGAAGGTGAAATCACCTGTCCCTACTCCGCCTGTTTCATCGTGCGTGCCGGAGATTTCCTGCGCACCGCCAATGAACTTAATAACCGGATTGGCGGTGAAATACTCAGCTAAAGCGCTTCCCTTGTTGTTGTCCTCCGTAGCATTGAGAAACTTAATAATATAGGGTGTGTCTTTGGACGGCTTACCGAGATCTTCAATGTACTCCCAATGAGTAACTCCATCATAGTTTTTGAATGTCTGGAGGTAGAAATGACCTGCGCCTTGCGGATTATTCTCAGCATCGCCCGCATTCATATACACCGAGTTGATAGGATAGTCGATTCCGTCGCCTTCATCGTGTACTTTAACAGCCGAGGGAGTAAACGGCAGACAGAAGGTGTACCTGACGGATATAGGTGATGGAGTTGGTTATCACAATATTCCCGGTATTCGAAACCGAACCGCCTTGATAGATAATGAGATTAGAGACGGTGGAAGGTATCTCGGTACCCGGTTCGGTTACTATCACCGGAGCAAGATACTCCAATATGTTTTGGGTGAGATTCTTCACATTTGCGTGTACGTTGTTCAATAAAGCCTCTTTCTCTCCGCAGGTCCATTGGTAAGCAGCAGCTCCTAACATGATGATGGTGCCCTGCCCCGCACTTTGCGGATAAAACTCGACAAACACACCGGACTGGTAAGGATTGGTACCATCATGATCATTATTCCAGGATCCCAACAAACGGCAGTTATGCGTCGCTTCATATGAATCGAATTGACTTTTCCCGTAGTTCTCATTATAGAGAATAATACAGTTGTTATTCGTTCGCCAAGTATGGTCGGCTGCATCTATCAGTTGCGGGTTTTCGCCCAAGTTATTAGGGGTGGTATATACCGGGTGTGAACTATAATCCACTATATCGGGTGCTGTGAAGAACTTATTCTTTATTCTCCAATCATTGGGATAACTGTTAGTATACCCGCCGTTTTCAAAAGAGGGATAGACGCCGTCTCCCAACCTCTGAAGATCGCCTACCAGACGCGTAGCCTGTTTGGAGAGAAAGACATTTCCTCCGCGGTTGATGAATGCCCGCAAGGCATCCAGGAAAGGAAAAGCATATGTACTTGTGTTATATCCCAAGTCGTTTCTATAGGTGTCTGACCCCTGCCCCACATGGTCATTATGCACCCAAAGCACTTTGATGACAGAAGGGATAGCCAGCTCGCTGCTGTAATCCGTCGGCCGGATAAAACAGCCTTTGCCTGGGACTACATACGTGTCGTAGAACCATTTGGCAGACAGATAGTCCGGTATATTGCCATGGGAACTGTCATCGTAGGTATTTCCGGAAACCACATGCAGCGAGTAAGGCAGCACATAGGCAAATGGCGCAGGAGCACCGCCTGTGACAGTACGGGTGACTGGGGCGGAAACTTTATTCTTCGGAATATGGATGCCGTCGCCTTCTGCTTCGACGGTGAAGGTTACTTCTCCGAAATGGTTATAATAAATATGTCCGGTTTCATTGATATTGGCTACGTTTGCATTCGTGGTGGCATAGGATACCGGCGTTAGATTGTTTTGTGCGCAGATAACCGGATTGGCAGATGGGGTAGAAACAGTTAACTCCGATGTCGCCGTCAGATAATCCAAGGCGTTTTGGGTTAGCTTTTTCACATTGGATAAAAGCGTATTTTGCTCACCCCAATCATAAGCATTGGTCCCTATAACTAATATGGTACCCTTAAAATCATCTTTCGGATAGAATTCAATCATTCCTCCTCTATTAGTTTCATTACCATCAAATGCCAGTATTTTACAATGATAATCCCCTTCAAACTTAGTACGATTAGCCGGTACATCGTGAGAACCACCATTCGTATCATAAAAATTCCACACACATTCGCGATTCGCAGAACCGGAATTGGAAGATAACGAATATTTGCTATTCGTAAACGTACAACCGGAAAAAAGCTTGTATTCCGTTTCGTCATCTACATTTTCCTCTATCTTATAATCAGTAGTGGAAGTATTGGAATAAGCGTCTCCGTGAAAATAGACTGTAGTCCATAAGTCACAACGCCCCATTTCCAATACTAGACGGGCTGCTTGCTTGGTAAGCAACACATTTCCTCCCGCCTTGACATAAGCAGCTACCGCGTTCTTAAAGTCATCACGATTTAGCAGATTGCTAATGACATCATCAAACTCACCTGGACGATCCAGATTGAACCACAACGCGGTTACGGTAGGTTTCCCATCGGTTAATAAAGCCTCATGCTCAATATCATACATACTGAAAAAGCGCTTATCATTATCAGAAGAGGTACAGTTATTACTACTATACCAAATAAACGCCGTGCGTTCAGGGCATTCGCCATGATCAGAGCCATCGTTATACCCATCGTATGGAAATTTCTCATAAGTCCAGGAAGACTCGTACGCATTCTTCGTGTCTGGTACGACAAACCCTACGCTTGCTGACAGGAACGTTGCAGCAAGTGTCATAGTGAGTAATAAATAGATTCGTTTCATAGTTGTTATAGTTTTTGACCCATGATGGTGTATTTATCTTGACCGCGGTAGATAACAATATGGTTATTCTCAAGGCGTTTGTATTCCTGTCGTTGTGATTGATTTACCGCCTCATCCATGGAGCTGGTTATATCCGGATCATGATACTGTTGCCGGATATTGGCTATCTGCACCGATCCGTTATAACAACGGATTGTCCATGGCTTGCCGGAGAGGCCGTATATACGGTTGGTGTAGCACACGTTATCGTTGATATACATCACCAGGACGGAGCGGTCTATGTATATATCCACCTGATACACGTTGTTGGCAGGCTGCGAGAAGAAATAACCGTCTATATACGGGATAAATCCCATCGCATCCGGTCCTTCTTGCTCGAAGTTCACTTTCGCTCTGTTGTTCGCTTCGGGGTTGATGATGATCGAGTAATAACGGTTAGACCAAGACTCTTTGGCTACGGAGACACCGAATTTCGTTTGCGCGGAGCTCGCTGTGACCGTAAAAGAGAGGTGGGTCTTTTCGCTGAGTGAGGGCAGCGCGAGCGATCCTCCAGCCACGAGCGAAGCAGAGGTCGTGGATACTTCCACATCGGCATTGAACCAGTTGCGGATACTCTCTATCTCACCCAGTGAGAGCGATCCGTCAGAATGCTGGATAAGGCGGTGCGCCACCAGCGATCCTGCCCAGTCGGGTTCGCCGTTGTCGTTATTGACGGCGGTGTTGTTATCCTCCCGCCGCGTGGGGCACCATCCCCATATATACCGGTTTTCACCATCCGAAGCTGTCTTGCCGGCATAGAAGCCGCGGGAATCCAGATAACCCTCATGGTCATCCGGCCATACGGGGTTGTCATTCGCCGTACAGGCTGCCAAGCCGGCAAAAGTAGTCGCTTTAAAATACTGCACACGGCGGATCTCTTTGTGCAGTTCGCTATAGACGAGATACCACCAGTCACCCATCTTGAACACATTGGGACACTCGTAGAAACGATCCCAGAGCGTAGTCATGAACACCCCCTTGTGGGTCCAGTTGAAGCAGTCGGAAGAAGTAAACTCCGCGAGCACATTCCTGCCGTCCTTGCCGGTAGCGACCAACATATGATAGAGTCCGTCTTCTGTGCGGAACACCTCGGGGTCCCGGAAATCATCATGATAATAATACCCCGCATCAGGTGAAAGGCGGAAATTCGTCTTGGTCCATGCGATGCCGTCCGCAGAGGTGGCACACATGACCACCTGACGGCATTCAGACTCTGAGGGCTGGTATTTATTGCCGGTATAATAGAAATAGTACGTCCCGGTATGTGCTTTGATGACGGAACCGGTACCGATAGCGGCATCCTGCGCCCACTGGTTGCCGGTAGGAAGCACCTCGCCGCTCTCGCCGTAGTTGACGAAATCAGTGGTGGAAATCATGTGTACAGGATGGTAGGTAGCCCAGTCGTTCGGCCGGTATTCCTGCAGATAATAGACAGCAAACTCACCCGACTCCTCGTCATAGAACGGCATAGGGTCGCCACACCAACCTTGTGCAGGTTGGTAGTAATAGCCGTTCTGCGCCCATAGGCCGGCGTAGGTCAGGCAAAAAGTGAGCAGTATAATCAATCGTTTCATAGGGTTGTTTTTTTTGTCAGTACAGGCGGTAATCAGCCGCCTGTACCGTATGGTTTCCCGGAGAGCGGGAATCAGAGCTTAGCACCAAGAGCGTTGTATTTAACGCCGTTTTTGATGATAACGAGTTGTCCGTTCTCGAAGAACTTAACAGCCTTGCTCTCAACAGCGGTGTTGCTGATAGCAGTACTTTCCTCCTCCATAACGAGAACAACGTCCGTTACGTTGAAAGGATTGCCGGACTCTTTATTGAACTGGATCATCCAGTGGCTGGACTCTTTCAGCTCGGTGCGGAGTTCATCAGTGAGGGGCAGTTCTGCGTATTCATTATTAATAGTAAACGCATCTTTGGAAGCCGTCAACACGGCAGGCTCTCCCCAGGCTTTTACGATCTGCAGCAAATAGTCGGTACGGTTAGCCTCTGAGTAGATGCGTAGCGCAGTAGCCTTGCTCCAATCGACGCCGGCATAGCCGTTGTAATACAGTTCGAGGGTGCTCCAGCTGTCTGCCCAGAAGAATCCGGTCCAAACGGTGAAGCCGTCTTTCAACTCTTTGCCATCCTCCAAAGCCACTTTTGTTACAATGAAATCGTTACCGATGATCTCCAGACCGTAAGCTTTCAGGCTGTCCACAGCCGAAGGGGTAAGGAAATGCTCCAACGTGCCATTATCCCAAAGTCTCAAAGCCTCGCGGGAACCTGCGAGGTGGTCGGAATGCTCGTTCATCACTTTGAACTCGATGACACTGCCTCTGTTCTCGTTCCCATCCATTTCTTTGGCGTCGGTGTAAGTAATCACGATCTTCTGACCGGGTTGTGCGTTGGCAAAATCGGTAGCGGCGATCTGCAGGCCGCCTTCGCCGCCTTCATTCCAAGATACGTGTTTCGAACCGGTGAAGAGATCAGCAGCATGTACATTTACTGCTACGAGCGCTGCGAAAAGCGCAATAAGAGAAAATTTTTTCATAATTTTTAAAAATTTGTGGACAAGGGGCAGGCACATACCTGCCCCTTCTCCGGTTAATAATTAATATTGTTTGATCCGAAGATCCTTGAGTGTCATGCCACCTTCGTAGCTGTTGACGGACCAGCAGTTACGCTGGATACCGTAGATACGCTGGGTGTAGGTGACGATGTCGTTGATATACATGACGAGGACGGAGTTATCGGTATAGATATCGATCTTATAGGTATTGTCCTCGGGTGTATCGAAAGCATAACTTCCGCCGCCCTTGAGTTCCCATTTGCCCTGCTCTTCCTCGAAACGGATGTAGTGTTTGTCTCCGTCGGGGCAGACCATGATGGAGTAGTATTTCTCGTAGGTCTTATCGCCATCTTTGCGGTCTCCGCGGACAAAAGAGATGCCGAACCGGTCCGCCTTGGAATCCGTAGTGACGGTCATGGAGAGGTGGTTGTGGTAGCCGAGGGTGCTGAACATCACGGAGCTGTAGGCAGCCATGGTATAGACGCCGTCGGCTATGGTGAGGTTACCCTCCTCGATGCCCCAGGTCTTGACCACCTTCACGTCCTTTGCCGTCGCGTACTTGTTGTTCATCGCCGGAACCGGGGCAAGGTAGAGTGTACCGTCCTCGCGCTGCATGAGTTTATGCGCTACGAGGGTACCGCCCCACTTGGGTTCGGCTTCGGCAGAGATATCGGTGTTGTCCTTACCGCGGCGCTCGGGGCACCATCCCCACATATACCGGTCGGTACCGTCGGAAGCGGTGTTGCCGGCATAGAAAGCGCGGCAGTCGAGTGCGCCCTCCTTGGAGTCGGGCCAGTTGGGGTTGGTAGCCGCCTTGAGTTCGTCGATGGTCTTGCCCTTGAGGTAGTGCACGCGGCGCTCGAAAGCGGACATGTCGCTATAGGTGAGGTACCACCAGTCGCCCATCTTGAACACGTTCGGACACTCGAGGAAACGATCCCAGATCATCTTGGTGAAGCGCCCTTTATGCTCCCATGTCTTGAGGTCGGCAGAGGTGAACTCGGCGAAACAGCCGTCTTTCTCCTCGATGCGTGCGCCTGCCGGCATCGGTTTGGTAGCCACGATCATGTGCCATCCGTCGTCCATGCGCCAGATATAAGGATCGCGGAAATTGAGGGTGCTGTAGCCGTAGTCCGCACCGCGGAGACGGAAGAGCGGATCCTTGGTCCAGGTCACGAAATCGGGGCTGGTAGCGCGCATGACGACCTGACGGTCCTCATCGGTGGCGGGTTTGTACCGCTCGCCGGTGTAGTAGATGTAGTATAGTTTAGCCTCCTCGTCATAGACGATACACCCGGTACCGAGGGCAGCGTCCTGCTCGCCGGTGAGTCCGGTAGGCAGCACCTCGCCCATCTGGGTATAAGTAGCGGCATCCGTGGTACGGAGTCCCCAGAGCGGGTGGAAGGTCTGCTCCATGTTCTGCTCGAAATTATGAAGATAGAGGATCTTATAGTCCTTGGCTACCGGGTCGTAGAATGGCATGGGGTCACCGACCGAACCGACGGAGGGTTTGTAATAAGTCGTAGTGGTTGCCTCGTCCGACGCATTGAAATAGTCGGTTGTGGACTCCCAGTCCTTCTGCTCCTGCGGGATATTGGTCTGGCAGGAAGCGAGGAATAAGGTACTAAGTGACAAAGTACCAAGTACTATTTTACTGATTGTTTTCATAAGTCCTTATTGTTTGAGATAGTTAAACGCGTTTTCCGTGATCTTCTCTACGTTGTGGTGGTAGTAGTCCTTACCTTCGTCGGAGATGGTGTACCAGTCGTAGCATCCGGAGCCGATACAGATGATTGCGCCGTGATCAGCGGTCCGCTTGAACTCCCACGCCACTACGGCGTCGTTACCGCCGGCGATATCGTAGGCACCTGTCTTCTGGTGGAAGACCTCGCGGTCGTCGTATCCGCCCCAGTCGGTACCGATGTGATACTGTGCGGTGGAGTTGGTGATCTTGTATCCCTCGTCGCAGGTATAGACATGATCGAGTGCGGTCGGGTTCATGGTCAGGTTCTGCCAGAGGGCATGGTCGGTGTGTCCGGTGATAGCGAACTCCCACGGACCGCCTACGCGCTCGGCCTCCGCCTCTTTGCCACCCCATGCGTTATTCGGGAAGCACTCGGCTTCGCCCAGGAAGAACGGCAGGTTAACGGCATAGCGGGTGAGGAGGAACGAACCGCCGCCCTGATAGTACGATTTGAGTTTATCCAACGCCAGCGGATCCATCACTTTGGGCGTAGCCTGCATAAAGCGCTCTTTGCCCTCCAGACCGCCGTCCACATGGAAGTGCCACCAGATCACCTTGCAGTCGGTCAGCACCACGCGGTTAGCCGCCAGATCGGAGAACGAAGCATAATCGGAGTTCTCCACATTAGCCAGCATCCAATTGACCGCCTCCTGCTCCTCGGGGTTGAGTTGGGCTACCGTCTGAGCCAAACCGAGATAGAGCACAACGGGGTTGCCTTTCTCCTTGACGGTAACGGTATAGGTCGCCGAAGCGGTGTTGCAGGTCACGGTGAACTCGACAGGGTTAGTGAAGTCGCACGGTACTCCGGCACGCGGAGAGAGCGTAGCGCCATCGGTGGTCTTAACCGTCGGAACGAGGTTCTTGAGGTCCGTGCCGATCGGTACGGAGACGGAGATCGTCTTGGCGGTCTGGTCGATGATACCTAAGTAGGTCTCGTTGAGGGCGAAGGAGAGGATGCGCGCCTCGTCATGTTTGACCGACACTTTATAGTCCTGGAAGACATTGCCGTTCGTCACGCGGATAGCGAGCGGGGTAGTCATGTTCACTTTGTCCCCCACCTTGTGGTTCGCGGTAGCGCCGGCAGAGAGATCAAGACGGGTGATCGTCATGAGTTGGTCGTCATGGTTCTCCGGCACTCCTACCACTACGGTACGCGCCGCGTGATCCACCACGCCGGCATAGGTATCGAGCATGAGACTGTCTATCTTACAATCGCCGTTGACAGCGAAGGAGTTATCCCATTTGTTGCAACCGACTGCCGCTACCAAACATAGGCAGAGAGCTGCTATTTTACTGATTGTTTTCATAATCTTTATTTTATTAGTTTACTGGGGTCCCCGAAAATCTGTGATTTTTGGGGAGAGCGGAGGCATCGGTTGCCTGCCGATTTAGCAGAGCGGTATCGGCCTTTGCACACCGATTGCCGAACGCTCCTACCATCCTCCTATATTTTGTTTATAATGTCCGTTGGAAGCCGCTACCTGCTCATGCGGGATAGGCAGATACTCGTTCTTGTTCGCCGTGAACTTGGCGGTAGAATAGATACGGCAGTCGTTGGCTTCCTCGAGGTAATACTTGTTAATCACCTGCTCGGCTTCTCCCCAGCGAACGAGGTCGAAGAACCGCTCGGACTCCATAGCGAGCTCCAGACGGCGCTCCATCTTGACTTTCTCGAGCGCGTCGGAGTTGTCGGTATAGGGTTTGATGAAGATACGTGCGCCGTAGTTGGTGTCATATCCGGCGAGCATGGCGGTACTGCGTGCAGCGCGGTTGCGGATCTGATTGACGATAGCGACCGCCTCATCGCCGCGACCTAACTGAGCCAGTGCCTCGGCACGCATCAGGAGCACGTCGGCATACCGAACCACGATACGGTTCATCGGGGTACCGAACCACAGGGCGGAACGGATCAGGTAACCGCCGTCGGGATCCACATTGTGTTTCAGCGTCACGTAGTAGCCGTAGAGGCCGTTGGAGCGGCTCCAGTTCTGGGTGCGCTTCATCATGTAGTTCGGGTTGAACTCATAGGGAAACTCGGGGATACCTACCGTCAGCCAGAGGCGCGGATCGGCGGTCTCGGTCTTGGCATCAAAATCCTTCTGGTTGAAGGACCCGATATACGGCAGGCCGTTGGCGTCTGTACGGAAAGCGTTGACGAGGTTCTGGCTGGGTTTGTAGAAATCGCAGCCGCCCTCGATACGGGACGGAACCATCAGACCGTACGACCAGTTACAGTTACCGAGGTTGGTACCGTCGTTGGTCGAATACTGCATTGCCCAGAGACTCTCCTTGCCGTTCTCGTACTGCGGCTCGGGACGGAAGTTATTATGGAAATCGTCCTCCAGTCCGTAGCCGGCGGAAGTATAGATATTCTCCTCGGTGTAGGTGATCACTTTCTCCAGATCCTCGCGGTTGATGGAGGTCACAGCGTGTGTGCTCGGGTCGTCCTGGCGATAAGCCTTATAGAGATATACTTTAGCGAGCAGACCGGCAGCCGAAGCCTGGGTAGGACGGCCTTTGTCCGCCTGAGTAGGAGGCAGCACCGAATAGGCGTACTCCAGATCGTCGGCGATGAGTTGCCAGCCCTCGTCATTGGTGTACTTGGTGTTGGAGAGATTGTTGTAGTCCGCCTGCTTCATGTTCGGGTCGATGACGAACGGAATGTTCTTATAGAGGCGTTTGAGCAGGAAATGGCCGTAGGCGCGCAGGAACTTCATTTCACCCAGACGCTGCGCCTTGAGCTGATAGGTATCCGGCATGGCGTTGAGGGCGTCGATAGCCGCATTGACACGGCTCAGACAGTTGTAGAGACGCACCCACATGTCGTTGATATTCCAGTTGGTGGTCATGATACCCTGGGAAATCTCCAGCTGGTGGAAGACATCGCCGTCGTTCTCGCTGATACCACCCTTGTAGGCGTCATCCGAACGGACATCAAAGTTCCACATCGAGAAGGACGAGTTGACATCCTCCGCAGAGATGAACACCGCATACGCGGAGATCACCACGTTGTCAATATACTGCGGGTCATTCACCTGTTCCTCGGACAAGATACCTTGCGGCATGTCCTTATTGAGGAAACTGTCACAGGATGTGAAGAGTAAGGAGCAAGGAATAAGGAATAAGGACAAATATGCCTTAGTGATATATTTTGCTTTCATAATACTTTTCATTTTAATCTTTTTTCTTTATTCTTTTAGCGAAGCGGTCTTTGCTCCTTAGAAAGTTACTTTGGTTCCCAATGTTACGGTCAGCGGGATAGGATAACCGAAGGTCGGGTTCTCGGGATCCACGCCGGTGAACTTAGCCGAATGGATGGTGAATACGTTCTGGGCGGAAACGAACCAGCGCCAGTTCTGCATCAACATCTTCTCGCAAGCCGATTTAGGCAGGTTGTAACCTAACTGGAGGTTACGCAGTTTGAGGAACGAACCGTCCTCTACGAAATAGGTGCTGACGCGGGTCTCGTTGTTATTATTATTGGTCGAGAGCGCCGGTATATCACTGTTGGGGTTGGAGGGGCTCCAGGCGTCCAGCACGCGCGTACCTTTATTGAGGTTAGCCACGTTGATACCGCTCCAGAGGTCGGTCTGCTCCTTGTAGTCCTTGGTGATGACCTGTACACCTCCTACACCCTGGAAGAAGACAGTCAGGTCGAAGCCCTTGTACTCGAAATAGAAGTTCGCACCGAAGGAGATTGCCGGCACCGGCGAATAGATCCAGGTCTGGTCCTTCTCGTTGATGACGCCGTTGCCATCGAGGTCGCGATAGCGGATACGGCCGAGGCCTGCGCCCTCCTGGATAGCGTGGTTGTCAATCTCCTCCTGGCTCTTGAAGATACCATCGGCGATGTAACCTACCTGCGATCCCATCGGATGACCTACTACCGACTCTACGCCGTTACCACCGAAACGACCGCTGGCAGCTACCGTCTCCGGCAGTTTGACCACCTTGTTGTCGTAGTGCGAGAGGTTAGCGGAGATATCGTATTTGAAACCGGTCTTGGTCTGGTTGCGGTAACCCAGAGCGAGCTCGACACCCATGTTGTCCATCGCGCCGGCGTTCACCCATTGGGTACCACCCTCACCCATTGCACCGATACCGGTCATCTCGACGAGAATGTCCTTGGTCTGTTTGTAGAACCAGTCGAACGAACCGTAGAAAGTCTGCTGGAAGAAGGAGAAATCGAGACCGACGTTGGTCTGGGTCGTCGTCTCCCATTTGATATCATCGTTACCTACCTGGATACGGCGGAAACCGGACGGCAGGATATGACCGCCGTTGGTGCCGGCGATGTCGTAAGAGGTACCGTAGCTCTGTCCGCCGTTCTCGTTCACACCATAGTTGGACTCATAGATGGTATAACGGGCGGTAGGGGATATATCCTGGTTACCGGTCTGTCCCCACGAAGCACGGAGCTTGAGGTCGTTGAGCCAGTTCGACGCACCGCGCATGAACTTCTCCTCGCTGATACGCCAACCGGCGGATACGGAGGGGAAAGTAGCAAAACGGTTGTGTTTACCGAAACGGCTCGAACCGTCGTGACGGAGCGTGAAGGAAACGAGGTAACGGTTATCGTAGCTATAGTTGGCTTTACCGAAGAAAGAGATCAGCGAGTAACTGCCTGCGCCGCCGTAAGACTGCGCTTTTCCGGTACCGGCAGAGGGCCACATGTATGTCGGGTTGAGAACGATGAAATCCTCCTTGTAGGCGGACCCCCAGTCACTGATCTCGCGGTTCAACTCGGTACCGAGCATGAAGTCTGCACGGTGTTTGTTGATATCCAGATTATAGGTGATGACGGCGTTCCACATCCATTTGAGCCAGTGCTCCTGCTTGTACTCCACGGCGTTCTTGTCGTTCGCTACGACACCCTCGGCAATGGGGTATGTGAAGAAACGCTGTTTCTTCTGGGCATAGTCGATACCCGCCGTCGTGCGGATATTGAGTCCCTTGACAGGATTGATATTGACGAACACGTTACCGAACACACGCCAGTAGGTATAGCGGTTGTCCTTGTTGCGTTGCAGAATGGACATCGGGTTCTCACGCTGCGGGAAACCGCTCGAAGAGGGAGCCTGTGCCAGCGTCTCGCCGTCTGCCTTATAGACCGGCAGCAGCGGGTTGTATTGCAGCACGCTGTTGATGAACCCGCCCGGGGCACTCACCTCGGAGGTACGGTTCATGGTGAAGTTCTCACCGATTGTCACGTAGTCTTTGAGGATCTTGTAGTCGCTGTTGATACGCGCCGAGAAACGGTCGAAGTCGGAGGTCTTGATGACGCCTTCGTTCTTGTAGTAACCGAGCGAGAAGAAGGAACTACCCTTCTGGCTGCCGTTGGAGACAGACACATTATAATTCTGTATTACGCCCGGGCGCGTGGTCTCGCTGAACCAGTCGGTGTTGCTCACCGGTACGGTACCGGCATCATCGAGATACTTATTGAGCATGATATTGTTGAGCACCGGCTGTCCCTGCGCGTTATAGCCCCAGTCGTAACGGTAACCGAGCACGTTGGTGTTCGGGTCAGCTATACCGTCGTTGATATACGCCTGCCAGAGCGCACGGCCGTATTGCTCGGAGTTGAGCACGCGCATACGGTTCACATAAGACTGCACCGCTACGCTCGCGTCCAGATCGACGCGGATCTTACCCTCGGCACCCTTCTTGGTGGTGATGATGATGACACCGTTCGCAGCACGCGATCCGTAGATAGAAGCCGAAGCGGCATCCTTCAACACCTGGATGGACTCGATATCGTTGGGGTTCAACTCATGCATACCGGATTTGGTAGGCACACCGTCGATGATGTACAGCGGGTCGTTGTCGTTGAGCGTACCGATACCGCGGATACGGACCGTTGCCGCACCGGAGGGGTTACCGTCGGCGGAGATGTTCATACCCGGGATCTTACCCTGCAGGGCTTTCATCGGGTTGTTCTCCTGCTGTTTCTCCAGGTCCTTGGCACTGACGGCACTGACAGCACCCGTCAAATCCGCCTTGCGCTGGGTGGTATAACCGGTGACTACTACCTCCTCCAACACCTCGCTGTCCTCGGCGAGCTTGATACGGAGGTTGGCGGCGGCAGCCACGTTCTGAGTCTTGTAGCCCACATACGAGATCACCAGCTTGGCGCCCGAGGCTACGTTCAATTGGAAATTACCATCGAAATCCGTGATGGTACCATTCGTTGTGCCTTCCTCGAGTACCGAGGCGCCGATCACCGGTTCACCGGTTTTCTCGTCCACAATCACACCCGTAGCCGCCACCTGCGCGAACACAGGCGCTACAGCGAGCACGAAAGCGAAAAAGGCTGAAAGAATAAGTCTTTTCTTCATGATATTTAAGTGTTAAACAATACAATAAAACTTGGATTTTCCAAATTCCGTTGCAAAAGTACGCGCTTTTTTGCACATGCGCAAATATCTATGTTGCAAAAGATGCTACAGATGTTGCAGTGCAACAAATAGCATATATTTTGCAACACTTATGTCATTCCATGAATGTTGCACTTTAGCGTTCAGACGGCAGGTGACCGAAGTATTCCTTATAGCATTTGGTGAAATAGCCAGCGGAGGAGAAACAGAGTTCGAGGGCTACCTGCTGGACCGTCATATCGGTGGTATGTAGCAGTTGGTCCGCGCGGATGAGCCGGCGCTCACGGATATAGTCAAGCGGTCCTTTGCCGGTCACGGTCTTGACACGACGGAAGAGCTGGGTACGGCTCAACTGAAGCATTGAGCCCAGGTACTCTACGCTCAGGTTCTGATCCGTCAGATGATCATCCACCACCTGTTTCAGCCGATCGGCAAACGCCACGTCCCGATGGCTGAGCTGGATCGCCTCCTGCACATCCTCCAACTGCGGCAGAATATCGCTCTTGATCTTCCGTTGGAGTTTGACCTGATTGGCAATAATATAGCCCGCAGCGAGTAGAAAAAGTACAATCGAGACGATTAGCCAGGTAATAAGCAAGGTCTTGTCATAACGCAACTGTTTCCATTTGCTTTCCGTCTGGGTTTGGAAGAGATGGAGAGTCTCCAGATCGCGGGTGATCGCCTCGTCCTGCCTGAGTATCGGGTAGGCAATGGAAGCATCTATCATAGTAGTCTCCAACACCGTGTCCCGTACAAAAGGCTCGCCGTGCAGGATCTGCGCCGCCGTTGCAATCACCATGTCACCGCGGGAGGAATAGGTAGCCGAGCAGGTGATCTTGCCCTCTACTATGGCCCTCAGTCCGGGTTGGATACCGTCCACTCCCATGATGGGGACAGCCCCCGCTGCTTCGGCGGCACCGATCGCCATGAGGTCGTTATGCGCCACAATGAGATCGGGCATAGGATGGGAAGCAAGATATTCGGATACAACCTTGTATGCTTCTTCCCGATACCAGCTGCCCATCACCGAATGCACCACCACGCCTTCGGGCAGGTTGTCCATCAATCCCTTATGGCGCAACGTAGCCGGCGTAGAACCCGGCAGACCCGCCACCTCCAAGACGGTGAAATTTGAAGATTTGAAATTTGAAGATTTGAATTGTGAATTGTGCTTTGTGCATTGTTCTCTCACCCATTGCGCCATGAGTTGTCCTACCTTGTAGTTGTCGCCACCGATGAAGGCAGTCCACTCGTCGCCCGTGACCCTTCGGTCCGCTACAATGACGGGGATACCGGCTCTGTACGCCCGCGTCACCGCCGGTTTGACCTGCTCCGCCTCGTTGGGGCTCACAATCAGCAGATCCACCCGCTCGGCGATGAAACTGTCTATCTGGGCGCATTGCAGCTCGTTACTGCCGTAGGCTATACGGCGGCTGAGCGTCATGTCCGGGTGGAGCAGCAGCTCCCGCTCCATCTCATAGTTCATCTTCTGCCGCCAGGCATCATCGAGGCATTGGCTCACACCGATCCGGTACTGAGGTTGGGAGGTGTTGCAGGCCGTCAGAAAGGCGGCTGCCACAAGGAGAGTGGTAATTATGTTTCGCATGGTTACAACATTTTTCAAACAATAACGGCTGCAAAAGTACAAAAATATTTTGATATATGCAAAAAAAAGTGTATCTTTGCAGAAAATTTTGCGAATTATGACAGTACAAGAGCGATTAGCCGCGTTGCGCGGCGAGATGCGTGAGCAGGGTATAGCGGCGTACATCGTGCCGGGTAACGACCCTCACGCAAGCGAGTATATGGCTTCCCACTGGTGCGAGATGCAGTGGCTGAGCGGGTTCAACGGCGAGAGCGGCACCGTAGTGGTGACGATGGACAGAGCGCTTCTCTGGACCGACAGCCGCTACTACCTGCAGGCAGGTATCGAGCTCAAGGACAGCACCATTGAGCTCATGCGCGAGAGCGACATCGACTGCCCGTCTGTCGCACAATGGATGTGCGACGAATTACGAATTACGAATTACGAATTACGAATCGGGATTAATCCGGAGATGTGGAGCGTAGATCAGTTTTCAGCCATCAGCCGTCAGCTTTCAGAAGCCGGTATCAGCGTGAAGAGCGTGGACCTCATCAAACCCATCTGGACCGAAGGACGACCGGCTATCCCGAGCGACAAACTCTATGCCTACCCTGCCGACTACGCCGGCGAGACGGTGGAGAGCAAGTTAGCGAGGATGCGGGAGATTTTAGAGGCGAAGGGCGAAGGGTTAGAGGCGAAGGGATATGCGCTGATTGTCAGCGCATTGGACGAGATAGCATGGCTGCTCAATATCCGCGGAAACGATGTGGAGTACAACCCCGTGGTGATCAGTTACGTGGTGCTCGAGGCGGACAAATGTACGCTGTTCGTCAACCCCGGGAAGATCGACTCTGCCGCGCAGAACTACCTCGATTTCAACAACATCGACGTGCAACCGTACGAGGCGGTGTTCGACTATATCCGCGGACTGCAAGGCACGGTTTTCTACGACGGCGCGAAGGTAAACGAGGCGTTGTATGAGGCGATCAAGAAACCCCACCCAAGAGTTCTACGGACGGCCACCGGCAGTCCGATCGAGCAGAGCTCTTCACCCTCTCAAGGGGAGGAGAAAGGCGCAAATGCCAAGAACATTCAGTCGCCGATCCTCGTGGACAAGGCGAAGAAGAACGCCGTGGAGTTAGAGGGCGAGCGGAGAGCCATGCGGCTCGACGGCGCAGCACTGACACGGTTCTTCAAGTGGCTGGAAGAGACATTAGACAAAAGACAAAAGACAAAAGACGAAAGCCCGTTAACCGAGTGGGACTTGATGGAGAAGTTGCATGAGTTCCGGGCGATGGGCGAAGGCTTCGTAGAGGAGTCCTTCGGCACGATTGCCGGCTACCAGGGCAACGGCGCCATCGTCCACTACGCAGCGACGAAAGAGCACTGCGCCGAGGTGAGCCAGGAGGGTATGCTGCTGCTCGACAGCGGCGGTCAGTACCTCGACGGCACAACCGACATCACCCGTACGACGTGGCTCGGCGGACGGATCCCGCAACAGGCGAAAGACGACTATACCTACGTGCTGAAGGGGCACATAGCCTTACTGCGGGCCCGTTTCCCGCGCGGCACGAGAGGTAACCAGCTCGACGCCCTCGCCAAGCAGTATATGTGGGAAGCCGGTATCACCTTCGGTCACGGCACAGGCCACGGCGTAGGACATTTCTTAGGATGCCACGAGGGACCGCAGAACGTGCGTACCGACAATAACCCCACTCCGCTGGAAATCGGACACATCATCTCCGACGAACCGGGTATCTACCGCACCGGCAAATGGGGTATCCGCACGGAGAACCTGATCACCGTCATCCCCGCCAAGCAGACCAAACAGACAACCACCGAAGACGAGTGGCTGGCGTTCGAGACGCTGACCCTCTGTTTCTACGACACCAACCTCATCGAGATGTCGATGATGACGGAGGACGAGATAGACTGGCTCAACGCCTACCACGTACGCGTCTATAAAGAGGTCAGCCCGCTGCTGAACGAAGAGGAGCGGAAGTACCTGGCGCGCAAATGCGCAGCATTGGAGATTTGAAGATTTCTTATCTCGGCAAAGCCTCGAACGATCGGCTGAAGCCGTATGGAAAATTTGAAGATTTGAAGATTTGATAATTTGAAATAGATATGAAAGAGAACAAGATTGACAACCGATTATTCAACCCGTACATCATTGAGGAGCGGCAGTTGAATATCACCCAACTGGATGTCTTCAGCCGGTTGATGATGGACCGAATCCTATTCCTGAGCGGAGAGGTAGTAGGCGATAACATGGACACACTAGTAGCCCAGCTGCTGTTCCTGGATTCCGTGAACCACGACCCGATCAACCTGTACATCAACTCACAGGGCGGCGAGGTCTATTCGGGCCTGGAGCTGATCTCCGTGATGCGGTTCATCAAGTCGCCGGTCTATACGACCGTCCTCGGTCTGGCTGCCTCGATGGGTGCCGTGATCGCGTCAAGCGGAGAGAAAGGTCATCGTAACGCCCTGCCCTACTCGCGGTTCATGATCCATCAGCCCAGCTCCGGCATCGGCTACTCCACATTCAAAGATCAGGCTATCCACCTCAAAGAAATGGAAAGCCTGAAACAAGATTTGTACAAGATCCTCGCCGAGAACAGCGGTCAGAGCATTGACCAGATCGAGGCGCTCTGCGATCGTGACAAATGGATGAAAGCCGAAGAAGCCATTAAGATGGGCTTCCTCGACTCCGTGATTGCTTAAAGCAGTTCTACCGACCGGTTGACGAACTTGGCGAGCGCTTCGCCTTTCAGTTGACCGGAGGCGAGAAGGGCTATGTCGATGAGTTGTTTGATGCGCTCATCCTCACCCTCCAACTTGCAGACCGTCTTGATGACGGTCTCTTTTTTAGGTTCCTCGCCTTCTTTCTCTGCTTTCTTCTCGACCTCTTCCTCTACCTGCTCGGATGTCTCTTTGTTGACGAGCTCCTGGATGAGCGGGTGCGCGGTGTTGATGACGAGGTTGTACTGGTCGGGCATCTGGCCGTAGAAAGACATTCCCTGCTGGTGGGCGGACATCTCTTTCATCCGGCGCATGAACTCGTTCTGGGTCAGGAAGACCGGCAGCGCATCTGCTGCAGCCGCCTCGCAGGTGACGAAATAACGCAGCTTGTCTTCAGCGCTCGGCAGCAAGCCCTCGAACGCCTTGCGCAGTCCCTCTTTCTGCTCGTCGGAGAAAGTATCCTTGGCGGAATCCTCCTTGCGGATGAGGTTCTCGATGGTGTCGGAGTCGATGCGCACGAACCGAAGCTTGCCTTCCTCGCTCTTCTGCTCCGCCTGCGACATGGCGTGTACATCCAGTTCGCCGTCCATCAGCAGTACGTCGTAGCCCTTCGCTTTCGCGCGCTCTATATAGGTATAGTGCGCGTCGGGGTCGTTGGTGTAGAGGAGCACGAGGTTACCGTCCTTGTCGGTCTGCGCGTCCTTCACCTGCGCCTTGTATTCCTCCAAGGTAGCGTACTTGCCGTCGAGGTTCTTGAGGAGGGCGAAATCTTTCGCTTTCTCGTAGAACTTCTCGTCGGTCAGCATACCGAACTGGATGAACATCTTGATGTCGTCCCATTTCTTGGCGAACTCGTCCTTGTCGGCTTTGTAGAGCTCGGCGAGCTTGTCAGCTACTTTCTTGGTGATGTAGCCGCTGATCTTCTTGACGTTATTGTCGCTCTGGAGGTACGACCGGCTGACGTTCAGCGGGATGTCCGGACTGTCGATCACGCCGTGCAGCAGCGTCAGGTACTCCGGTACGATGTTCTCCACCTCGTCCGTCACATAGACCTGGTTGCAATAGAGCTGGATCTTGTTGCGGTGTACATCGAGATTGGACTTGATCTTCGGGAAATACAGGATACCGGTCAGGTTGAACGGGTAGTCCACATTGAGGTGGATATGGAAGAGCGGCTCGTCCATCTGGGTCGGATAGAGCTCGTGGTAGAACTTGTCGTAGTCCTCGTCCTTCAGTTCCGACGGTTTGCGGGTCCACGCGGGGTTGATATCATTGATGATGTTCTCCTCGTCGAGCTCCACCTCCTTGCCGTCCTTCCACTCTTTCTTCTTACCGAAAGCGATCTCCACGGGCAGGAACTTGCAGTACTTACGGAGCAGGCCCTCAATGGTGGCGTCCTCCAGATACTGGCTGAACTCATCGTCGATATGCAGGACTATATCCGTACCGCGCTCGGCTTTGATGGTGTCCTCCATCGTATATTCGGGGCTACCCTCGCACGACCAGTGAACCGCCTTGGCGTCCTCTTTGTACGACTGACTGAAGATCTCCACTTTCTTGCTGACCATGAAGGCGGAATAGAAACCCAGACCGAAATGACCGATGATGGCTTCCGTCTTGTCCTTGTACTTATTGAGGAACTCCTCCGCGCCGGAGAACGCAATCTGGTTGATGTACTTGTCCACCTCCTCGGCAGTCATGCCGATACCGTGGTCGGAGACCGTAAGGGTCTTCTTTTCCTTATTTATACATACGCGTACGCGCGTGTCGCCTAAGTCGCCCTTCACCTCGCCTACCGACGAGAGGGTTTTCAACTTGGTGGTCGCATCGACCGCATTGGAGATCAACTCACGAAGGAAGATCTCATGGTCGGAATACAAAAACTTCTTGATGACGGGGAAGATATTATCTGATGTTACCCCAATATTACCTTTACTCATATCTTATTGTTTTTTTAATAATTTCACTTTTTCGACATACCGATATATCGATATATCGATACTCCGAACAACTATCTCCAATTTCTGTGCCAGCAGGAAAATATCTGCCAAAATGGCAGTTACCCTTGCATATGTCAAAAAAAAGCAGTACCTTTGCAGCCGTTTTGCGGCTGAAACGCCGAAGAGAGTAACACAATGAATGAGTTTTTAGAAACAGAAGAACAGATTTTAAAGATGCTCAAGACCGTTTTTGACCCCGAGATCCCGGTCAACGTGTATGACCTGGGGTTGATTTACGGCATTGACATCAAGGACGACGGGCTATGCGAGATCACGATGACGCTCACCGCGCCGTCTTGCCCGGCAGGCGATTTTATCGTAGAGGACATACGCCAGAAAGTGGGCTCCGTGGAGGGTATCAAGGATGTGAACGTGAATATCGTCTTTGAACCCGAGTGGAACAAAGACATGATGAGTGAGGAAGCCAAATTAGAGTTAGGATTCTTATGATATATTTCTTAAGCGACGCACATTTAGGGAGTCTGGCGATTGAGAGAGGCTGGGCGCACCAGAAGAAACTGATCGACCTTCTGGAGGAGATGAGCAAGGATGCCGTCTCCATCTACATGTTAGGCGACATGTTCGATTTCTGGATGGAGTATTTCATCCACGACAAGTCGAAACGGCAGTTCCACCCGTTCTGCCGGGAGATCCGCAAACTGGTGAAGAAAGGCATCCACGTACATATGTTCATCGGCAACCACGACCTCTGGACCTTCGGCGGGCTGGCGCAACTGACCGGCGCGGAGATTCACTACGAGCCCTGCACCATCATCCGGTACGGCAAATCGCTGTACCTCAGCCACGGCGACGGACTGCTGCCCTCCGACTGGGAGAGCCTCTACCCCAAACCGGTGATGAAGAAAATCAAGCGGTTCATGCAGCTCCGTAAGATCTTCAACAACCCGACGCTGCAGTTTCTCTTCCGCTGCCTGCCGCCCGCATGGGGCAACAAGTTCGGCTACGGATGGGCGAAGAAGAGCCGCCTCAAGGAGATTGCCAACCCCTGTCCGTACAAAGGCGAGGACAAGGAGGAACTGGTGCTTTTCGCCAAAGACCAGGAGGCGCAAGGCAACCACCGCGACTACTATATCTTCGGTCACCGGCATATAGAACTCGACCTGCAGATCGCCTCCGGCAGCCGTGTAGTGATTCTGGGTGACTGTTTCCAGCAATGGACCTACGCCAAGCTGGACAATAAAGGGCAGTTAAGCCTTCATAACTATGAAGGTTAACGTTAAACAGTTAAATAGTTAAAATGGTTTTGATTGCATCAAAACGTTAAATAGTTATGCATACAAGAGAAGAACAATTAGCCGCCTTCGGCCGGCTGTTAGATATCATGGACGACCTCAGGGAGAAATGTCCGTGGGACCGCAAACAGACTTTCGACAGCCTCCGCCAGAACACCATCGAGGAGACTTTCGAGTTAGCCACCGCCATCTCGCGCCACGACATGAACGAGATCAGCAAGGAGTTGGGTGACGTCCTCCTCCACGTTGTTTTCTACGCCAAGATGGGCTCCGAAGATAAATGGAATTTCTCCGGCTCGTCCGGGGAAGACGAGCCGCGCGATTCTTTTGACATGGCCGATGTGTGCAACAGGCTCTGCGACAAACTCATTTTCCGTCACCCGCATGTCTATGGCGAGGCCGCAGCACAGAACGCGGAGGAGGTGAGCCACCTCTGGGAGCAGGTCAAACTGAAGGAGAAAGGCGGTAACAAGACCGTCTTAGGCGGTATTCCGGACAGTCTGCCAAGTCTCGTGAAGGCCTATCGCATCCAGGACAAGGTTGCCAATGTAGGCTTCGACTGGGAGAAACGCGAAGATGTCTGGGAGAAGGTGAAAGAAGAAATCGCCGAGTTCGAAGCCGAACTGCGCAACACGCCCGCAGACCTGTCATCCGCCAAGATTGGCGGATCAGACATAGAGGCGGAGTTTGGCGATTTGCTCTTCTCGCTCATCAACGCCGCGCGGCTCTATAAGATCCGCCCTGACAACGCCCTCGAGCGCACGAACCTTAAGTTCATCAAACGCTTCAATTACATTGAGTCGAAAGCCAAAGAGCAGGGCCACGAACTGAAGGACATGACCCTCGCAGAGATGGATGCACTCTGGAACGAGGCAAAAACCAATGAATAAAAAACGAGCCCTTGCAGGACTCGTTGTGCGGCATAAAAGACTCGAACTTTCACTCCTCTCGGAACCAGATCCTAAGTCTGGCGCGTCTACCAATTCCGCCAATGCCGCTCGCGTTCGGCAACAAGGTTGCGATGGTCCATACCGCTCCGCTAAATGGACGGGCAACTTGTGCCTCCGCTCTTCGGTCCGCAAACAGCCTTCGGCTTGGTTTACGTCCCGAGGTGGATTTGAAAACGGGTGCAAAATTACTGCTTTTTTTTGAATTATGCAAGAAAATACACAAACTTTTTATCATAATTTGCCAAATGGCGTCAAAATCGTGCATCGATGGACGCCTTCTCCTGTGGCGTACGTGGGTGTGATGGTGGGTGCCGGTACGCGCGACGAAGCGCCGGAGGAGAACGGCATGGCGCACTATATCGAGCACTGCGTCTTCAAGGGTACCGCGCACCATTCGGCGCGACAGATCATCCAGTCCATAGAAGGTATCGGCGGCGAGATCAACGCCTATACGACCAAAGAGGAGACCACTTTCTACGCCGCCATCCTTTGCGAACACGTGCAGCTGACGCTCCACCTGATCGCCGAGATGATTTTGGAACCCGCCTTCAAGAAAGAGGAGACGGACAAGGAACGGATGGTGATACTCGACGAGATAGAGAGTTACAACGACTCCCCGAGCGAACTGATTTACGACGATTTCGAGAGTCTGGTCTTTGCCGGAAGCAGTCTGGAGCTGCCTATCTTAGGCACGAAAAAGACTCTGCGGCACATCTCTTCCAAACCCTCCTACCCGCTCGAATGGATGAAAACCCATTACAGACCGGAGCGGATGGTCGTTTTCTGCCAGGGCAATATCAAACCCGAGCGCTTCTTCCGCCTCGCTGAAAAAGAGTTCGGACATCTATCAGGCGCAGCCGGTCTGTCAGCAACGCGTTCTGTCAGCGCCAGCGGTCTGTCAGCGAACGAACGTGAGCGGTCCTATAAAAAGCACACCCACCAGGTCCACGCCATGTTAGGCGGAAGAGCCTTTGAGATCGGGCATGAAGACCAGTTGGCGATGTTCCTGCTCAATAATATTCTGGGCGGCGGCAGCCTCAACAGCCGGCTCAACCTGAGTCTGAGAGAGTCGCAGGGGCTGGTCTATACGGTAGAATCGACCTATACGCCACTCTCCGATACCGGGTACTGGTGCGTCTATTGGGCGTGCGATCCGGAGGATTACGAACGTAGTCTGGGGCTGGTAAAACACGAGCTGGAGAAGCTGTGCGAGAAGCCAATGAGCGAGGCATCCGTGAAGCATGCTCTGGAGCAGTTGAGGGGCCAGTTGGCGATCTCCGCGCAGAACCAGGAGAACAGCGCTTTGGCGATGGCAAAGTCGGTTTTATACAGAGGTGAAGCACCGGAATGGCAGCAAACTTTTGCCGAAATCGCCAAAACGACACCTCAAAAGCTTTTTGAAGTTGCAAATTTTGTTTTTGAAGCCAAAAATTGTTACATTTTGTCATACAAGTAGGGCAAAAACGACAAATTCAGCATTTTTTTACGATTTTATTTGGTTATATAAAAAAAAAGTCGTACCTTTGTGCGATTTTTCGTACTATGCGCGTGCGCAAACAATAATAAATATATAAATAATAACACATGAAGAAGATTTTTACACTTTTGTTTTTGGCGGCACTGAGCCTCGGCTTGTATGCCCAGAAACAAGTAAGCGGTGTGGTAGTCGATGCTAAAGGCGAGCCGGTAATCGGCGCCAGCATCCAGGCGAAAGAATCCACACAGGGTACGATCTCGGATTACGATGGTAAGTTCGAGATGGAGGTACCGGAATCTGTGAAGACTCTGGTAGTTAGTTTCGTGGGAATGGCTACCCAGGAGGTAGCCGCCGGTAAGAACCTCAAGATCACGATGCAGGAGAACAGCGAGGTGATCCAGGAGGTAGTCGTAACCGGTTATGGTAACGTAAGCAAGGGTTCGTACGGTGGTTCGGCGCAAGCCGTGAAGGCGGAGGATATTGAGAAGAAGAGTCCTTCCGAGATTTCGAAAGCCTTAGCCGGTGAGGTAGCCGGTGTACAGGTAATCAACGGTAGCGGTCAGCCGGGTTCAAACGCCACGATCCGCATTCGCGGTATCGGTTCGTTGAACGGTAGTTCGGCTCCGTTGTACGTGGTAGACGGTGTGACCTACGACGGTGACATCTCTTCCATCGACCCGGGTGATATTGCCAGCACGACTATTCTGAAAGACGCAACGGCAGCCTCTCTGTACGGCGCGCGCGGTGCCAACGGTGTAATCGTGATCACCACCAAGAAAGGTACCTCCGGTGACGAGGGCCATATCGACGTGGATGTGAAATACGGAGGTAACATGCGTCTGTTACCGCTCTACGATGCGGTGACCAGTCCGGAGGAGTTCGTAACGCTGGCATGGCAGAGCCTTTACAACGCACAGCGCTATGTAAACAACGTACCGAGCGAGAGCCAGGCAGTCAGCAACGCCAGCGCCCTGCTCTATGGCAACAGCGGTCTACCGGTAGCTTATAACCTCTGGAACGCAGCAGGCAAATTCCTCATCAACCCGTATGACGCCAACGGCTATGTAAACCCGTCGTTCGACTACTCGAACACCCGTAAAGCGGGCTACGAGAATCTGGAGTCATGGAAAGACGCCATCTTCCGCGTAGGTCATAAAGTGGATGCGAACATCAAGATCCACGGCGGATCGGAGAAGGTAAAATACTATACCTCATTCGGTTACCTGAAGGATGAGGGTTACTATCAGTCTTCTGACTTCAACCGTTTCACCGCCCGTTCGAACGTTGATTTCGAGCCCAAGAAATGGTTCAAGGGTAATGTGAACTTAGCATATACGTACTACAGTCTAAACAACCCGAATCAAGCAGGTGACGGAGCGATGAACAACGGTTTCTACTATATCAACGCCGTTCCGGCTATCTATCCGGTATATATGCGTAACGCAGACGGTACGATTGCTATCGATCCGCGTACGGGGCTGCAGATGTACGACTATGGTAACGAGAACCAGCGTTCGTTCGGTATGGGTATCAACCCTGCCGGTTCGCTCCGTCTGGACAAAGAGAACCAGGTACAGCACGAGGTGGATGCCAAGACCTCGCTGGAGTTCAAGCTCTACAAGGGTCTGAAATTCATCCTCAATGCCGGTTTGCACTACTATAACAACCGTTACACCGAGGTGACCAACAAGTACTACGGTGACGCCGCAGGTATCGGTCGTATCCAGCAACAGAGCGCCAACCAGTTTACGATCTCGGCTCAACAGATATTGGAGTACAACGGCACGTTCGACGACCATACCATCCGTGTGATGGCGGGTCACGAGAACTACCTCTACCTCTCCGACTACGTATTGGGTTACAAGTCGTATCTGGCAAACGGACAGAGTCTGGCGCTGAGCGACGGTATCAAGATGAACGCTACCGAGGGTAACACCACCCGCTACGCGATGGACGGCTATTTCGCCAACGCCACGTACTCCTACAAGGAGCGTTACCACTTGTCCGGATATTACCGTGCTGACGGTAGTTCGCGTTATGCGAAAGGTCACCGCTGGGGTCATTTCGGTTCGGTAAGTGCGACATGGACCTTCACCAATGAGGATTTCATCGAGAACAGTGACGCAAAAGACTGGCTGAAAGACGGTAAGCTGCGTTTGAGCTGGGGTGTGTTAGGAAACCAGATCAACACGCTCTATAGTTATACGAACTTGTACTCTATTGAGAACGTGAACGACCAGATTACGTTCATGGAGGCGAGCAAGGGTAACCCGAATATCACATGGGAGCGCACCAACAAAGTGGATCTCGGTCTTGAACTCTCCATCGGCAAGTATATGGATATGGAGCTGGATTATTTCCACCACATAACGGACAACATGCTCTTCCCGCGTGCGGTAGCTCCGTCTTTAGGTTATAGTTCTATTCCGTCCAATGACGCAAAGATGGTGAACCATGGTTTCGAGTTCGGATTCAAGGTCCATGCAGTGGATCTGCGTAATGTAAAGTTGGACATTATGCTCAACGGCACACATTACCGCAACTACATGACCCAGATGCCTGTGGACTATACCGATGCCAATGGTGTAGATCACCGCATGACGATGAACGGCGCCATGTCTGTAGGTCACTCCATGTACGACCACTACACGCTCCGTTACTTAGGTGTGAACCCGACTGACGGTCAGTCCGTATGGGAGGCTTACTATGATACCCGTGACGGCGAGTTCATGGATCCAACGGCAGAAGGCGGATACAACTATATCCCGTCCCTCCACCAGTGGATTCTGGATCAGAAAGACAAAGGTGTAGAGAACCCGGAGCAGTATCTTAGATCGTGGTACACCTCCGATCCTACCGAGGCTGCAAGCCAGTATGTAGGCAAGAGCTACATCCCCGACCTCTACGGCGGCTTCGGTTTCGACCTGGAGGTATATGGCGTAACGTTGTCCGCTACCTGCCAATACCAGATCGGCGGTTACGGCTATGACAACACCTACATGAACCTGATGCAGAACAACATGGTAGGTAGCCAGAACTTCCACATTGATGCCCGCAAGGCATGGACGGAGAACAACCCGGGTCACGGTACGCTGAATGCAGACGGAACGCTGAATGTAGCCAGCCTCAATCCGCTGGATATCCCGCGTTTCTCGAACGGTGCCGGTACCTATGACAGTTATGCAACCTCAGCATCTACCCGTTTCCTGACGAGCAACTCATACCTGTGCTTGAACAACGTGCAGATCGGTTATAACTTCCCCAAGAAGTTGATCCAGAAGATCAAGCTGAACAAACTGCACCTCTATATATCGGGTAACAATCTGGCTATTGCGACCGCACGCCGCGGCTACAACCCGATGACTTCTTTCACCGGAAGTTCGGACACTCACGGTTACAGCCCGCTGTCCACGATCATGGGTGGTGTTAAGTTCACATTCTAAACCGTTAACTAAGAAAGGAACAGAATTATGAGAAAGATACAATATTTCTTCGTTTTAGCGGCTGTCAGCATCTTAGCAGCAAGTTGCGCAGACAGTTATTTGAACCAAGAGCCGGGCGGTAGTTCCATCACCGAGGAGCAGTTCAACCGCATGGACAACAAGGTAGAGGGTTTGGTAAAAGGTATTCTGCCTAATTTCTACATGCACTTCAGCGATGACCATATGTCATTCGGCCGTCGCGCGATAGACATGTACGGCGACCTGCTGTGCGGCGACATGGCGATGCCCAAAGCCTCGTATGGTTGGTTTATGGAGCACGAGCAGATGCAGACATATAACAGCCGCGGACTGCTGTGGGGATACTACTATGGCATCATCCGTAGCTGCAACCGCTCCATCAACATGATAGAGCTGGAAGGTATGCCGTCTCTGAACGTAAGTATTGATACATTAACGGAAAGCCAGCTGGCTAAGGGCTTTTTCTACGCCGAGGCGCTGACACTCCGCGGATGGGCATACTCTCAGTTGCATAACTTCTTCGTGGCTCCGGGTGCCGCAGAGACCGATCTGTCTGTACCTGTATATACAGAGAGCGACACACGTAATGATACCATCATTGGTAATCCGCGTGCGACAGTAGCCGACCTCCGTCTGCGTATCGAGACCGATTTCCTGGATGCCATCCAGTACTACGATGCATATGCTCTATGGTCACGTGACAGCAAGATCGAGACCAACATAGATATCGCGCGTATCCTGTTGGCTTACGCATACCTCAACAAGGGCGACAACGTCAATGCACTCAAGTATGCGGAAGAGGCTATTACCAATGGTTCCCCGTATCTCTTGCCGTATGAGAGCGTGCTGACAACCGGTTTCAACAATGTGGATAACAACAACTGGATCTGGGGTCAGAAAGTAACGGTAGAGACGACAACAAGTCTGGCATCGTTCTTCGGTCAGTGCGACATCTATTCCTATAGTTATGCTTCGGCAGGCGATGTAAAGGGTATTGACAAGAACCTGTATGAGTCTATTCCGGGGTGGGATATCCGTAAATTATGGTGGAACGTGTATGCATCCTCCGGTGTCAAGAACGCAGATATGTTCGCATATGCTCCGGACGGCAAGTTCTATTCCGCCAAGAGCCATACCATCCAAGGTGACCGCGACTGGCTGAGCGACAACGTATATATGCGTTGGGAGTTGCCTTACCTGATAGCCGCAGAGGCAGCCGCCCGCAACAGTGACCTGACGAAGGCACAGCAGTATCTGTTTGAGATCACCGACAAGCGTGCGGATCCGAGTCTCCAGACGGAGTACGACGCATGGAAGAGTTCTCTGACCTCTCAGGATCTGATGCTGGCAGCCATCAAGTACAACTGGCGTGTAGAGCTCTGGGGTGAGGGCTTCGGTCTGCAGACCTTCCGTCGTTACGGCGAGGCAGTGACCTTAGGTGACAACCACCTCCGTCAGGAGAAGACCATCAATCCGTCCATGCCGCGTCGTTTCACCTTTGAGATCCCGACCGGCGAGATCTACTACAACCCGTACTTACACTCTACTATGGATGAGCAACAGATCCAAAAAAAGATTTAAGAGTGAATTATAATAACAGATTATAATAACAATAATAATGATTTATTCATTTAAAACAATTAAACGTATGAAAAAGTATTTTATCATGGCTGTAACAGCCATTGCAGCTTTCGCATTCGTAGGTTGCAAACAGCAAAACACGCCTGACGCTCCGGCCACCGGTGCCAAGGTAAGTATTGCAGAGAGTTTGGAGTTAGCAGTAGGCGCAGAGGAGAAACTGCGTGCTACGCTCAATCCGGCCAAAGAAGGTGTCGTAGTAACCTTCACCTCTGACGACAAAGAGGTAGCTACCGTAACCGCTTCGGGTATCGTAACCGGTGTTGCTCCCGGTCAGGCTAACATTATCGCAAGCGCAGAGGGCTATGAGTCCGATACCTGCGTTGTAACCGTTCTTTCCTCAGAAGATGCATTTGCATGGGGCGGTATTGTACTGGCTAAAAAAGGGAACCCTATTAGTGAGGAGTATATGTTCCGCGACACATATAAATGCCGCGACTATGATGGAGTTTATTACGTATATGATAAAAATATCCTTTTTACTCAGGGCGTTGGTCTTAGTGGTGCCGGTATTGTTGCAGTAGTTCATGCTCCTGTTGCCATCATTGAAGAGGGTGATTATGCAGGTTCATATATCACTTGGGAGCTCAACTTTGACAACTCTTATCCGAAGGACTCTGCAGGTGTAGCAGCAGAAGGTTATCTCCCTGAATCAGCCGAGGAGTGGTATAAAGTATTATCTGATAGCCTTTACTCCGGAAGTTACGATATAGAAGCTCTTTCTTACCTCAATTATTGGGATCTTGATGCCACAACTGAAGAAAATGATATTCCTTTCGTAGGATTCATCAAAAACGGTTTCATAGGAGACTACAGCAATGGACTTTTCTACCAGATGAACATCACATGGTTTGATTTAGAGCAAGGCGGATATGGTCTGAAGATGGCGCAAGATGCTGCTACCGGTAAATGGGATTTTGTTCAACCGTATGAATATGTTGACACACAGACACAATACTATGAGGTTATGCCTGAGCGTACTTCAGAGAGCCAAGCAGGAATACCGGCAAAACGTCTTGTCCGCGTACAATGCTTAACCAACGAGAATCAAATTAACCGCTACAAACAGTCTGCTGCATCATTACGTATGGCTCGTTAATCGGTAATAATCACACCTAAATTTTAAAAAAATCCTGCATACTCTTGCGTATGTGGGATTTTTTTTGTACCTTTGCGCCCGTATTTTGGTAGAATGTATAATTTTGCATAGAAAACTATACGCGTATGAAAAGATATTTAGGTATTTTGGTAGCAGCGCTGGTATGCAGCGCAAGTGCCTGGGCAGTAATGGCCTCTCCTGAGCCATTCGAGTACACGAAGCCGGACGGCACGAAGGTAATGGCCCGTATTTACGGCGACGAGTTCCACTCCTACATCGAGTCGCTCGATGGCGAGTTATTAGAGGGCCGTCGCGATGCAGAGGCATTGGAACAAGCAGCTTTAACCCGTTCACTCCGCCGTGCGACAAGGGGTGCCGGAGACCTTTCCTTCCCTCGCATCGGTTCGCCCCGCAGCCTCGTGCTGCTCGTCGGTTTCAGCGATCTGGATTTTGAGCAAAACCTTGAGGATTTTCAGGATTTACTGATGAAATCGGGCTATAACTACAACGGTGCAACCGGCTCCTGCCGCGACTATTATATCGCTTCTTCGGATAGTATCTTCCAGCCGCAGTTTGACTGCTACGGTCCCTACAAGCTGACCCGTCCGATGGCTTATTACGGTGCCCATTCCGGCAATGCCAACGATGTCAACGCGCACGACATGGTGGCAGAGGCGTGCCAGATGGCACACGCAGCCGGCGTGAACTTCAAGAACTATGATGCCAACAACGACGGGATACTGGATAACGTCTTTGTTTTCTACGCCGGCCATAATGAGGCGGAAGGCGGCGGAGAGAATACCATATGGCCTCACCAGAGCAATATTGCTTACCTCAATGTGCGTCTCGACGGCATCCTGGTCAATTCGTATGCCTGCACCTCGGAGTACAAGTCATCCTCAGGCAAGACGCGTTGCGGCGTAGGTACGTTCTGCCACGAGTTCGGTCACGTGATCGGTCAGCCGGATTTCTATGACACCAAGTACAACTACTACTCGGTAGGTAACTGGTCAATCATGTGTCAGGGTAGTTACAATAACGGCGGTAATACGCCTCCTACGTTCTCCGCTTACGAGCGTATGTACGAGGGTTGGCTGACTCCCAAGCAGCTTGAGCTCCCCGGTCAATATACGCTGAGCGACGTGCCCTTCAAGAAAGAGGCATACCTCATCGCCGCTTCTACCCACAACCTCTCCGGTTCCGCGCCAAACCCGAACGAGTTCTTCATTCTCGACTACCGCAGCGGAGACAACGGATGGGACGCCGCTCTACCTAACCACGGCATGATCGTATGGCATATAGACTATAGTGCCTCCGCTTGGAGCACCAACACTCCCAATAACGGACCTACCATCATGCGTATGCACCTGGAGGAAGCAAACGGTATTAACTGGAAGAAACGTGCGAACTACGAGGACGGACGCGCCTCCGATGTGTATCCGGGTACCAATAATGTGACGAGTTTCACCCCCACCCTGCATAACGGCACGCAGCTTTCCCAGCCGATCTTCAACATCACCGAGGCAGGCTCCGTGATCAACTTCACCTATATCAGCACGGGTGGCACCACTCTCCGCGCGGACGAGAAATCGATTGAGCTCACCACGACCTATTCGGACAACAAGAAGATCGTGGACTGGAATCCCCAACACTTCAACGTGCTTGGCACGGGTCTTGCGCCGGACAAACCGCTCGCGCTCACCATCCCCTCCGCTAATTTCCGTATCTATGCCGGTGACGAGGCTCCTGCGATGAACAGCTCGCTCTGGGTTCGTTCTCTCTCACTCAATGCCGCACCGGACTCGACGCTCCAGCAACGGGTGTGGGTAAGTTTCGTACCGACCAAACAGAGTTGTTCCGCTGTTCAGGCTAACTTGTCCATCTCCTCGGAGAACGCCAGCATCACCCTTCCGCTCACGGGCTATGCCCCGAGACCGACATATGTCAAGGTGCCGGAGACTCTGCCAACCGGGCTCGTAACGCCCTACTCTTTCGCCGCACGATGGATCAATCAAGAGGACGCCGAGAAATTCTATGTTACCCTCTATCAGGTAGAGGAAGGTACGACGGAATTCAAGCAGAACTTCGAGAACTTCTCCGACCCCTCCAAGATCCTTGCAGAGGGATGGAAGAGCAATACGAACCTGACCACCACTACCGACAAGTCCGATGGTCAGCGCGCACTCTATCTCAAGAACTACGGCGACGAGATCACCTCGGAAACCTACCCATCACCGGTGACCAAACTGTCGTTCTGGTACAGCGCTTTCGCCTCTTTGGCAGACACTATCGGTGTGCTCCAGATCGAGGCATTCAATGACACCACGTGGGTTCAATATGAGAACGTGCTGGTAGCCAAGAACTCCAAGAAAGTGACCGCCAAATATGATATTGACGCCAAGCGCAATTTCCGCGCGTTCCGTATCACATGGATTGACAACGGGGAGAACGGCGTAGCGTTCGATGCTTTCGTAGCAACTACCTCCCAGAAGATCAACTATATTTACAAAGGCTCTGAGCTGAGCCTGACGCCATACTACTACGGCGATACGCTGAATTATACGATCTCCGGTCTGACGCCTGCCAGCACCTATTATTATCAGGTACAGGCAACCGATTTGGACAAGGGCTGCGAGGAACATCTGACTGCCCTTTCCGCCCCGATCAAGGTTTCCACTATTGCAGGTAAAGCTGCTGACAGCAAGCAATTAAGCATTGCATACGACAGTATCAATTATAATCCTGCGCAGCATGCAATTTATCTAACCGAGGCACAAAGCGGAGACTATCTCTATTTCTACAACACCTCCGGCGGACTGGTTTACCAGGTACCGGTAGTGGAGAACGTATTGATCTATCCGCTCGATCTAAATCGCTTCCTTCGCGGAGAGGTATATATGGTACAACACGCCAAAAGCGGTAAGTTAGGTCGCAAAAACAAGTGGGCTAAGTTCGTTTACTAACAAACTACTCCACTTCGCCCCACATTTTGGCGAAAATGTTAAGAACCCGCGTAAACAACTGAGTTTACGCGGGTTAATTTATGTTTATAACTGTTGAAAAGTTGTTAATAAAACAATTGAAAAATTTTTATGTGGGGAAATGTGGTGAATGTCAGTATTTTTTTGTAATTTTGTGCCCGAAATTGAAATACTATCGCTGATGCAGACATTTATTGGAAATATAGAAGGACGGCTGGACGAGAAGGGGCGCATATTCGTTCCGGCGGGTTACCGTAAGATCTTGGCGGAAGCCGAGTCGAAGCGTATCGTTATGCGCCGCGACACGGACAACGAGTGTCTGATGTTCTATCCGGAAGAGGTATGGAATGAGAAAGTGGAGCAGTTGCGCCAAACGCTCGACGAGTGGGATCCCGAGGACCAGCTCATTCTGATGCAGTTCATGGCGGATGCCGAGTATTTAGAGATGGACGGTCAGGGACGAATCCTGTTGCAGAAAAAGAACCTGGAGACCATCGGCGCCCAGCAGGATGTGCTGTTCGTAGGTATGCTGAACCGTTTTGCCGTCTGGGCACCGGAGACGTTTGCCGCGAAACGGCTCAGCCAGACAGAACTGGCGGCACGGCTGCGGGCAAAGATGAAACGAACAGGAGACAAATAGTATAGAAAGAGTACGTAATTGGTACGATAAGAAACAAAGATGAACTAAATAAGAACTAAAAAAGGACTAAATAAGAACTAAAGAAGAACTAAAGAATTATGTAAAATAGACAGGAGAAAGGATGTAAGATGGAGAGTGAGATTTACCACATACCGGCGATGCTGAAAGAGACGATCGAGGGCTTGGCAATCAAGCCCGGGGGCGTTTATGTGGATGTCACTTTCGGGGGCGGAGGACATTCGAGAGCCATTTTAGCGGCTCTTGACAATTCACAATGCACAATTCACAATTCACAAAGGGCAGATAAGAGTTCTGTGCAAAAAGGACACCTGTACTCGTTTGACCAGGATATAGAGGCGTATAACAATTCACAATTCACAATTAACAATTCACAATTATCAATGCACAATGCACAATTCATCAATAATTCGAATTGGACGTTTGTGCATAGCAATTTCCGGTATCTGAAGAACTGGATGGATTATTACGGGGTGAAAGAGATTGACGGGTTGCTGGCAGACCTCGGGGTTAGTTTTCATCATTTCGACTGCCCGGAGCGAGGATTCAGTTTCCGTTTCAGCGCGCCGTTGGACATGCGGATGAACCAGACCGCCAAACGTACGGCGGCGGATATTGTGAATGGGTACAGCGAGGAAGAGTTGGCGCGGGTTTTCTGGCTTTACGGCGAGATGAAGAACGGGAGGGGCATCGCAAGGAACATATGCAAAGCCCGTTCTCAGAAGCCGATTTTACGGACAGAGGAGTTGATCAAAAACCTCACCCCGCCCCTCTCCTCAAGAGAGGGAGGAATACACATTCTTGAGAATGGAGAAATAGAAGTACCGGCGCAGTACAAAAAGGATCTGGCGCGGCTGTTTCAGGCGTTGCGGATAGAGGTGAACGACGAGATGGGGGCACTGCGGGAGATGTTAGTGGCAGCACGGGATCTACTGAAACCGGGTGGACGGATTGCGATTCTGACGTACCACTCGCTGGAAGACCGGCTGGTGAAGAACTTCTTCAGGAGCGGGAACCTGGAAGGTACAATAGAGAAAGACTTTTACGGAAACGCGCTCACTCCGTTTGATGTCATTGAGAAAGGGCGTGTAGCCAGCGACGATGAAGTAGAACGGAACCCGCGGAGCCGGAGTGCCAAATTACGAGTGGCTGAAAAAAAATTATAATGGCAGATGCACATGACATACAATCGTGGTTGAACGGCGACAGGCTGCGGAGCAAAAAGATCAGGGAACAGTATCCGCTGATCGGACTGATTGTAGGGCTGGTGTTTCTGTATATTCTGACCGGTTACCAGTCCGTCAAACAGCAACACAGGCTGACGGACACAAAGAAAGAGATGCTGGATGCCAAGTTCCGGTACATGACCGTGAGTGCGCAACTGACCAACAGCACGAGGCAGAGCCAGATCCTTGAGGCACTGCAGGTGAACGGGTCGGAGCTGAAGGAGAACCGGGTGCCGCCGGTGAAGATAGTTGATAATTGACAGTTGAATGAGTGACGAGCAGAGAAATACGGTATGGCGGTTTGCGATCATCTTTATAGTGATTGCAGCGGGGTTCGTGGCTGTGCTCGGCAAGATCATTTATATTCAGGCGGTGGAGCGGGAGCAGTGGCTCAAGGTGGCCGAGAAACAGGTGCCCGCCAACCGTCCCATCCAAGCCACAAGGGGAAATATCCTTGATTGCAACGGCCGGCTCCTCGCCACCAGTATGCCGCAATACTATATGTATATGGATACACGCGTGCCCGCGTTGCACGAGAAGAACGATGCGCTGTTCAAGGCGCATATCGACACGCTGGCGCTGGATCTGGCGACCATTATAGGCGACCACACACAGGCGGAGTACAAGACGCGCATCACGCAGGCTTACCGCAAAGGCGAGAAGCGTCTGCGGGTATGTGACCACCGCATCAATTACCTGCAGCGACAGGCTTTAGAGCAGAACAAACTGATCAAGAAAGGCAAGTACAGGAGCGGCATTTTCTTTGAGGACCAGCACAGACGGATCAAGCCCTACGGCATCCTCGCGAGCCGTACTATCGGCGGCATCTACGGCGAGGGCGGTAGCGGTAACTCGGGTCTGGAGAAAGGTTTTGACAAAGAGTTGAAGGGCGAGGACGGCATGAGCAGCATCCAGAAGATCGGCGGGCGGTATGAGTCCGTGACGGTGGAAGAAGCCAAAGACGGTCTGGATGTGCTGACCACCATCGATGCCAATCTGCAAGATATAGTGGAAAATGCGCTGATTGAGAAGACGCGCGAGCGGAATGCCAAATGGGGTTGCGCCATCCTGATGGAGACGCAGACGGGTTATATCCGCGCCATCGCCAATATCGACCGCAACAAGGACGGCGAGTATTTCGAGGCGCAGAACCACGCCGTGCAACGTGTCGAACCGGGTTCGACGTTCAAGACAATCGCCCTCGTAGCCGCGCTGGACGACGGGAAGATCGACATAGACGACACAGTGAGCGTGAGCCGCAAGCCGTGGCAGTATTTCTCCGTCAGGCACACGGACGCACACCCGATGGACACGCTGCTGACCGTTCGGAGCGCACTGGCCGTAAGTAGCAACATCGCCCTCGCCAAACTCATTACGCGGAGTTACGAGGGTTCGGCGCGTAAGTTCGTGCGGCGGATAGAGAGAATGGGTCTGATGGACAGCGTCTATTGCGAGATCCCGGGCGCAGACAAAGCGCGAATCGACGTGCCGAAAGACACCGTGACGCTGAGTAAGATGAGTTACGGGTACTCGGTGGAGCTGAGTCCGATGCAGATCCTGATGTTTTATAACGCGCTGGCTAACGGCGGGCGGATGATGCGACCGATGTTAGTGACCGCCATCCAGCAGAACGGCGAAGATGAGGAGCGTTTCCGGCCGGAGGTAGTGAAGTCGTCTGTATGCAGCAACCGCACGCTGAAGGATATTCAAGGGGCGCTGCATGATGTCGTGTGGGATGACCATTTGGGAACGGCTGCAAAGAAACTATGGAGCCGCAAAGCGCAGTCTAATCTGGTGTCCATCGCCGGCAAAACCGGAACGGCACAGCTGTTCATCCCCGGCCACGGCTATTCGAGCAGACGCCATAGAATGACGTTTGTCGGGTACTTCCCGGAAGAGAACCCGCGGTACACGTGCATCTGCATGATCGAGGATCCGCAATACCCCTACGACGCGGGAATGGACTGCGGCAGCACGGTGCGGGTGATTGCCGAGAAGACGATGGCGTACACAGGATGCTATGTTTTCCGTGAAGGCGAAAGAGTATTAGAGAAGAGATAACCCCACCCTAACCCTCCCCACAAGGGAGGGGAAAAGGGGATAATACATATAACAATATGTTATTGAGCGAATTACTAAAGGCAATTGAACCGATTGAGGTGATCGGTTCGACGGACAAGGAGATCAGCGGCATTCATTTCGACAGCCGCAAAGTGGGTCAAGGCGACCTTTTCGTTGCCCAAGTCGGCACAGCAGTAGATGGACACACGTTCATTGATGGTTGTGTCGCGAAGGGCGCAGGTGCTGTGGTCCTTTCGGACAGGAAGTACCTGCCCGGAAAGGGACAAAGTGACCAAGTACCAAGTACCAAAGATGTTACCTATATTCTTGTGGAGAATACGGACAAGGCACTGGGACTGTTGGCGAGCAAGTGGTTCGGCGAGCCGAGCAAGGCACTGACGCTGGTGGGTGTGACCGGCACGAACGGCAAGACGACCATCGCCACCTTATTATATAAACTCGTGCGCGCGATGGGTCACAAAGCGGGGTTGTTAAGTACCGTAGTCAATTATATCGAGGACGAGGCCGTTCCTGCGACGCACACCACGCCGGACGCGATTGAACTGAACGGACTGTTACGGCGGATGGTAGATGCCGGTTGCGAGTACGCGTTCATGGAGGTCAGCAGCCATGCCATCGCCCAGGAGCGTATCGCCGGACTCGATTTTGACGGGGCGCTGTTTACCAACCTCACGAGGGATCATATCGACTATCATAAGACCTTTGACAACTACCGCGACACGAAAAAGAGGCTGTTCGACGGGCTGAAGAAGAGCGCTTTTGCGGTAACCAACAAAGACGACAAGAACGGCTTGGTGATGACGCAGAACTGCCAAGCGGCGGTACACACCTACTCCACCCGTTCGCTGGCGGATTACAAGGCGCAGATCCTGGAAGAAGGGTTCGATGGCATGATGCTGAATATCAACGGCAAGGAGGTTTTTGTGCCGCTGGTAGGCCGGTTCAACGTGAGCAACCTGCTCTGTATCTACGGCGCGGCACTGTGCCTGGGATTTGAGGAGATGGAAGTGTTGCGCGTGCTGAGTACGCTGAAACCCGTGAACGGACGGTTTGAGACCATCCGGAGCCCGAAAGGCTGGACGGCGATCGTCGATTACGCCCACACGCCGGACGCCGTGGATAATGTGATCCAGACGATACGGGAGATCATTGGAAGTGACAAAGGGACAAAGGACAAAGGACAAAGGAAACTCATTACCGTAGTAGGTTGCGGAGGAAACAGGGACAAGGGCAAACGACCGATGATGGCGCAGATTGCGAAGAAAGGGAGCGAGCAGCTGATCCTGACCTCGGACAACCCGCGTGACGAAGAGCCGGCGGACATTCTGAATGACATGAAAGCCGGGCTGACGGAAGAGGAACTGCGGAGCACCTTGGTGATCGAGGACCGCGCGGCGGCTATCCAGACGGCTTGCACACTCGCGCAGCGCGGCGATGTGATCTTAGTGGCAGGCAAGGGCCATGAGGACTACCAGATCATCAAAGGCGTGAAGCACCATTTTGACGACCATGAAATCGTAAGACGATTTATTTGAGATTTGAAATTTGAAATTTTATGCTATATTCATTATTTACCCATTTCAGCAATGTGTTAGGTGCGCGACTGTTCACCTACATCTCTTTCCGCGCCATCACGGCAGGCATTTTAGGTCTGCTGATCAGTATATGGTTCGGGGACTGGTTCATCAACTACATGAAGCGCCACAACATCTCGGAGACGCAGCGGGACGAGAAAACCGACCCCTTCAATGTGGGCAAGAAAGGTGTGCCGACGATGGGCGGTCTGATCGTCATTGCGGCTATCCTGATACCGTGTCTGTTGCTCGGCAAGCTGACGAACGTCTATATGATCCTGATGATCATCACCACCCTGCTGATGGGTGCGCTGGGTTTTGCTGACGACTATATCAAGACCTTTAAGAAGAACAAGGACGGTCTGAACGGCTGGGTGAAGATCGGCGGTCAAGTAGCGTTGGGTCTGATCGTGGGTCTGACGCTGCGTTTCTGTCCGGCAGTGAGCATGAACGAGGTGGTTACCAGCCGGATTGAGAACAATGTAGTGGTGGTGGAGAAGACACCGGAGATCAAGTCCACACAGACGACTATTCCTTTCGTCAAGCACCATAACTTCAACTACGCCGACCTGTTCAGCTGGACGGGAGAGAACAACAAATACCGCTTCGGGTGGATATTCTTCGTGATACTGACGGTGTTTGTGGTAGCTGCGGTGTCGAACGGCGCGAACCTGAACGACGGCATGGACGGCATGTGCGCCGGCAACTCTGCGATAATAGGCATCGCCCTACTGGCTCTGGCTTATGCCAGCGGTAGCGTAGTCTGGGCGGAGTATTTCGACGTGATGTACATCCCCGGGAGCGAGGAGATTGTGGTCTTCATGGCTGCTTTTATAGGTGCGTTAGTGGGCTATCTGTGGTTCAACGGGTTCCCCGCGCAGGTGTTCCTGGGCGACACGGGCAGTCTGACGGTCGGAGGCATCATCGGCGTGTGTGCCATGGTGATCCACAAGGAACTGATGGTGCCGGTGCTGTGCGGCGTGTTCCTGATGGAGAGCGTGAGTGTGATCCTGCAGACGCAGGTATATAAATATTATAAGAAACGCGGGCGTCACGTGCGCGTATGGAAACGTACGCCGCTGCATGACCATTTCCGCACCTCGGTGGACCAGGTACTGAAGAACGATCCGAGTTGTTCGATTCTCTTCAAGGGCAGTAAGAACCTGCACCATGAGACCAAGATCGTGCTCCGGTTCTGTATCGTGACCCTGATCTTGGCCGCCATCACCATTTTGACATTGAAAATAAGGTAAAAAATGAAGCGAATAGTTGTATTAGGAGCGGGCGAGAGCGGTAGCGGCGCTGCCATCCTCGCCAAGGAGAAAGGATTTGACGTCTTCGTCAGCGACTGCGGTACGATCAGCGATCCTTACCGTGCGTTGCTGGACCAGAACGGTGTGAAATGGGAGGACGGCAAGCATAGCGAAGAGCTCATTCTCAATGCCGACGAGGTCATCAAATCGCCGGGTATTCCGCTGACGGCGCCGCTGATTCAGAAACTGCAGGCGCAGGGCACACCCATCATCAGCGAGATTGAGTTTGCAGCGCGGTACACGAACGCCAAGATGATCTGTATCACCGGTTCGAACGGCAAAACGACTACCACCTCGCTGATCTTCTACATCCTCAAGCAAGCAGGACTCAATGTGGGTCTGGCGGGAAATATCGGTAACTCGCTGGCGCTACAAGTGGCGCACGAGGATCATGACTACTATGTGATCGAGCTCTCGTCCTTCCAGTTGGACAACATGTACGACTTCAAGGCGGACATCGCCATCTTGCTGAACATTACGCCTGACCATTTGGACCGATACGACTATAAGTTCCAGAACTACGTGGACGCCAAGTTCCGTATCACGCGCAACCAGACCAAGGAGGACTCCTTCATCTATTGGGCGGAGGATCCGGTGATTGACCGGGAGATGAAGAAGATACAACTCGGTGCCACCCTTTATCCGTACGGTTTTACGCAGCCTAACCCGCTTCCTGTAGGCGAAGACGAGTTGGCGCTCAAAGGCCGGCATAACGTGCTCAACTCGATGGCTGCCACCATCGCGGCGAACGTCATGGGCATCAAGAAAGAGGTTATCCGCGAGTCCCTTATGACCTTCCAAGGCGTGGAGCACCGGCTCCAGTACGTAGCAACCGTCCGCGGTGTGCGGTGGATCAATGACTCCAAGGCGACGAATGCTGGTACGCCCTCGAGGCAATGACTACGCCGACCGTGCTGATCCTCGGCGGTAAGGACAAAGGCAATGACTACTCCGAGATAGACGACCTGGTGAAAGAAAAATGCCACACTCTCGTCTTCATGGGTCTGCATAATGAGAAGCTGCGGGAACATTTCGGCGGTTTCGGTCTCAATATCATTGACACCGACAATCTGCACGACGCTATTCAGGGCGCGTACAATGCCGCCCGCGAAGGGGATACGGTATTACTGAGCCCCTGCTGTGCATCGTTCGATCTGTTCAAGTCTTATGAAGACCGTGGCGATCAGTTCATGGCAGCCGTTAGAGCGTTATGAATTTAAAACTGAATCTGCAAAATATTGACAAGACTTTCTGGGGGCTTTTCGGAGCACTCATCGTGGTGGCGATCATCGCGCTTTTCTCCGCGTCCTCTACTCTCGTGTATCAGCGAGGGTCTGTCTTGGGGCCTATCGGTTCGCAGATCTTTTTCATCGTTCTGGGAGTCGTACCTACTTACTGGATCCGTTTCGGCGGGTATATTCTCTTGGGCATCAGCACGCTGCTGGTCTATTCGACCATGATCCCCGGCAACCCTCTCGTCGTCACTATCAACGGTGCCTCGCGGTGGGTACACATAGCCGGCATCACGTTCCAGCCCTCCGAACTCGCCAAACTGAGTCTCATCATCGTCGTGGCGGACCAGTTGGCACGCATCCACAGCGAAGCGGACAAGAGCAAGTATTTCTGGCGGACACTCATTATCTCCGCCGTAGTGATGCTGCCGATTATGGCCTCCAACCTCTCTACGGCAGTGCTGATCGGGCTGATCGTTTTCTGCCTCTGGGTACTCGCCCGCATCCCGTGGAAATACACCCTCTCCGTGGTCGGCATCGCCGTGGTGGTACTGCTGTTAGGCTATGCGATCGTGGAGTTCGGTTTTGTCCGTCCGGGACGGCAGATGCACGGTCCGTTCAAACGCGCCACTACCTGGGTTGCCCGTATTGACCGGCATTTCGACGACAACTCAGCAGATAAATACACCCTCACCGACGAGAATATCCAGGAGGTCTATGCCGCAGTGGCTATCGCCCGTGGAGGCGCTTCGCCTCTGGGTGTGCTGCCCGGCAACAGCAAGGAGCGGGACTATCTGCCCCTCGCTTTCGCCGACTATATCTTTGCCATCATTGTGGAGGAGAGCGGTGTCTTCGGGGCGGCGTTTATCATCTTCCTGTATCTGGCCATTCTCTTCCGGGCATGCAATGTGTCCAGCCGGTATTCAGACATGCCGGCTATGCTGATGACCATGGGCCTTGCGCTGATGATCACCTGTCAGGCACTGATATCCATGCTGGTGGCGGTGGGTCTTGGGCCGGTCACCGGACAGCCCTTGCCACTCATCTCGAGGGGCGGTACATCGGTACTGATCACCTCTATCTATTTCGGCATCATGATGGGGGTAAGCCGTGAACAGATTGCCCTTCGCGACCGCGTCAACGACACCAAGGAGGAGAGTCTGGAAGACGCCCCCGTTGTGACATTAGAATAAACATCAATCATCTATATGAAATATCTCATTTCCGGCGGCGGAACAGGTGGTCACATCTTCCCCGCAGTCAGTATTGCGAATGCTTTAAAAGAGTTGGATCCCGAGGCGGAGATCCTTTTCATCGGAGCCCTCGGGCGCATGGAGATGGAGCGTGTGCCCCAGGCCGGCTACAAGATCATCGGTCTTCCGGTACGCGGTTTCAACCGCGCGCAGCCGTGGAAGAACGTGTCGGTGCTCATTGACCTCGCCAAATCAATCCGTCAGGTCAAATCTATCATCCGCGATTTTCAGCCTAACGTGGGTGTCGGCGTGGGTGGTTATGCCTCCGGTGCCGCCATGTGGGCTGCCGCCAACATGGGCATCCCTATCCTTCTGCAAGAGCAAAACGGCTTTGCCGGAGTGACCAATGAGATCCTCAAAGACAAAGCCGCCAAGATTTGCGTGGCCTACGAAGGCATGGAGCGGTTCTTCCCCGCCGATAAGATCATCCTCACCGGCAATCCTGTCCGCCAGAACCTGACAGAAGGCCGTAAATTGACAGACGACAGTCGAAAAACGCTCCTTATCATCGGCGGTTCCTTAGGGGCAAGAACCATCAACGAGGCCGTCAAAGCGGCTCTTCCGCAGTTAGCGAAGAGTGATATCCACGTGGTTTGGCAGACAGGAAAGGTCTATTATGAGTCCTGCAAGGCGGCGTGGGAGGCTGCCGGCCAACCGGCTAATATCGAGTGTCTCGATTTCCTGAGCGACATGCCGGACAGGTACGCCAATGCGGACCTCGTCATCTCCCGTGCCGGGGCCAGTTCGATCTCCGAACTCTGTCTCCTCGGCAAACCCGCTATCTTGGTGCCCTCGCCTAACGTAGCTGAGGATCACCAGACCCATAACGCCATGGCGCTCGTCAACAAGGATGCAGCAGTCTTGGTACGCGATGCAGAGGCGGCGGAGAAACTCATCCCGACGGCGCTGGAGCTCATTCAGGATGAAGCGAAACTCAAGTCCCTGCATACCAATGTGTTGAAGTTGGCGCAGACCGATTCCGCCAAGAGAATTGCCGAAGAGGTGATAAAATTAGCGAAAAAACAAAAATAATTGCCCAAAAATTTGGTCATATCAAAAAAAAGCAGTAACTTTGCACGCTTTTTTGCGGACAGGCCAGACTAAGTTCCCGTCAGAGCACGAGACGCCGCACCGCTATCACATTAAATACAGCTAAGTACAGATGTACGCAATTGTAGAAATGAAAGGCCAGCAGTTTAAAGTAGAGGCTGGCAAAAAATTGTTCATCAACCGCATGAACGAGCTCGAGAAGGGCGCAACCGTTGAGTTTGAGAACGTGCTGCTGCTCGACAACGAGGGTAAAGTAAAAGTTGGTGCTCCTTATGTTAAGGGTGCAAAGGTGGTTTGCGAGGTGCTCGACAACGAGTGCCGTGGCGACAAAATCCTTGTTTTCCACAAGAAACGTCGCAAAGGTTATCGCAAACTCAACGGTCACCGTCAGGATCTGACCAACGTAATTGTTAAAGAAATTGTTATTGCTTAAAAGAAAGGACAACAGAGTATGGCACTAAGAACGGCCGTGAATCAGAAAGCAAACGTCTTGGCGTGAAGATCTTTGGTGGTCAATTCGCAAAGGCAGGTAACATTATCGTACGTCAGCGTGGTACCGTGCACAACCCGGGTGAAAACATGGGTATGGGTTCTGACCACACACTGTTCGCGCTCTGCGATGGTATCGTAACCTTCCGCAAACATCGCGACAACAAATCGTACGTATCCATTCAACCGGTAGAGGCGTAACGTATGTTAACACTCAAACAAATCTACGACGATAAAGCTCGTGTCGTAGCCGGTTTGGAGAAGAAGCACTTCGCTGGAGCCGCAGAGGCGATAGACGAGGTGCTTCGTCTTGACGGAGAGCGCAAGTCCGCGCAGCAACTCAAGGACGCTGCAGCGGCAGAGATGAATAAGATCAGTAAGTCCATCGGTGCCCTCATGGCGCAGGGTAAGCGTGACGAGGCAGAGGCTGCTAAGGCGCAGACCGGAGCCCTCAAGGCGCAGATCGCTACCTATGACGAGAAGATGGCCGCAGCCGAGGAGGCACAGATCAAACTCCTGCTCACCATCCCGAACGTACCGTACGACATTGTACCCGAAGGTGCTTCCGCAGAGGACAACCTCGCTGTCACCATCGGCAACTGGCCCAACCAGCCGATGATCGACGCTATCGCCAAAAACGGCGCAGTAGCGCTCCGCGACTGGGACACAGCGACCGACGAGAAGATTGCAGAGGAGCGCATCGCCAAGAGCGAGAAACTGCCCCACTGGGAACTCGCCAAGAAATACAACCTCATCGATTTTGACCTCGGTGTGAAGATTTCCGGCGCAGGATTCCCTGTCTATATCGGTCAGGGCGCACGTCTTCAACGTGCCCTCATCAATTTCTTCCTCGCCGAGGCAAACAAAGCCGGTTACACGGAGATCATGCCGCCGACGGTAGTCAACGCCGCTTCCGGTTACGGCACAGGCCAGCTGCCCGACAAAGAGGGTCAGATGTACCACTGCGAGGTGGACGACCTCTATCTCATCCCGACGGCTGAGGTACCGGTGACCAACCTCTACCGCGACGTCATCATCGACGAGGACAAACTGCCTATCAAGAACTGCGCATACACGGAGTGTTTCCGTCGTGAGGCAGGTTCGTATGGTAAGGATGTACGCGGCCTGAACCGCCTGCATGAGTTCTCCAAGATCGAGATCGTGCGTATTGATACGCCGGAGCACTCCGACGCATCGCACAAGGAGATGTTGGCGCACGTGGAGGGTCTGCTGCAGAAACTGGAGCTCCCCTATCGTATCCTGCGTCTGAGCGGTGGCGACATGTCTTTCACCGCAGCCCTCTGCTATGACTTCGAGGTCTATAGCGAGGCACAGCACCGCTGGCTCGAGGTTTCAAGTACTTCCAATTTCGATACCTATCAGGCGAACCGTCTCAAATGCCGTTACCGTCGTGCCGAGGACAAGAAAGTGACCCTCTGCCACACCCTCAACGGCTCGGCACTCGCCCTGCCCCGTATCGTGGCGGCACTCCTCGAGAACAACCAGACACCCGAAGGCATCCGTATTCCGAAGGCGTTACAGCCCTTCTTCGGAGATGACATGATCCGTTAACAGTTTAACGAAAAAAGCACCGTTGAGTGCTTTTTTTTTGTATATGTCATTTTTTTTGTGTATCTTTGCGGCAAATTTGAAAACATGAGATTATGACGACAACTATCTTGGCTATAATTCTAACTATCGTGGTACTGATTTTCGGGTTCTGGCTCATCCAGTATTCGCAGTTCCGCAACGAGGAGAAGAAACGGCAGTGGGAACTGAAACGGGAGAGCCAGAAAGCCGTCTCGCCTATCCGTCTTAGGGCCTACGAACGTCTCACACTGCTCTTGGAACGCACCAAGCCCGAGCACATGCTCATGGAGCTGCGTGCCAAGGAGCCCGAGGCACTCCTCACATGGTCCATCCCGCAGGTACAGCAATACCTGTTACAAACCATACGCGCGGAGTTCGACCACAACCAGAGTCAGCAGGTCTATGTGTCCGACGAGGTGTGGGATCTTATCATCAACGCCCGTGACCAGATGGCGGCGTTCGTAATCGCTATCTCGGCGCAACTGCCTAAGGAGGCTACTGCACAGACTTACGCCACCACGCTGCTGACCGCTTATTCAAGCAACGGCATGACCCCTACTGACAAAGCCCTGGAATACCTGAAGAATGAGGCGAAAGAGTTGATGTGACAAATGTGTATCTCTAAAAAAATAGTTCTCCTGGTGATGCCTCTTTTCCTTCCCTTGTGGGGAGGTCAGATAGGGTTTATGAGAGCCGGAGAGAGGCGGTCTGCCGACTCCGTTTATAACAGCACGCAGATCAAACTCGACATCGCTTCGCCTATCGTCACTTCGGCTATCTATCAATGGAAGATGCAACATTACGAGATTGCGGCGAACGTGCAATTAGCGCAGCGCTTCTTCCCCACCCTCGAGTTAGGATACGCCGGAGGACGCGCCAACAGAGGAGACAGCATCGCCTATAACGGTCATGGAGGGTTCTTCCGCGTGGGATGTGACATCAACCCGCTCAAGAAACATAAAGACAGCCCTCACGCCCTGCTTGTCGGCATTCGTATCGGCACAGCGGTACAAGGGATGGAACAGACTGCCCTCAAGCAAACGCTGACCAACCAGGGAGTGAGAGCCGATTGCTGGGGAGAAATCGTCCTGGGCTGCCAGGTGGAGATCGCCAAGGTGCAGCAGACCGCCTTTTACATGGGATGGATGGGGCGGTTTAAGTTCCTCTTCACACGCCAGAACGAATACACCCCCGCCGCTGACCAATACGCAATCTACATCCCCGGCTTCGGCAACAGGGACAATATCGGCTGGGGACTGAACTACTATTTAGGATGGCGCTTTTGATCACCCAAACATCATTAAAACATCACCAAAACACCATCGAATTACCATCTAAAACCGACGGTCAACCGACAGTCAAGTATAATGTAAGAACGACGTAAGACAAAAAAAATACCACAATATTATGAATTCAACACAACTTATGAATCGTGCGGCGGATAACATTCGTATCCTGGCCGCAGCAGCAGTAGAAAAAGCAAAGAGTGGTCACCCGGGCGGTGCTATGGGTGGCGCAGACTTCATCAATGTGCTCTTCAGCGAGTTCTTGGAATACGATCCGGACAACGCCGGTTGGGAGGCACGCGACCGTTTCTTCCTCGACCCCGGACACATGGCTCCGATGCTCTACGGACAGCTCTGTCTGGCAGGCAAGTTCACCCTCGAAGACCTCAAGAACCTCCGTCAATGGGGTTCGGTGACTCCCGGACACCCCGAGCGTAAGATTGAGCGGATGATTGAGAACACCTCCGGTCCGCTCGGTCAGGGACACACGTTTGCGGTTGGCGCAGCCATCGCTGCCAAATGGTTCAACCAGCGTTACGGTGCTATCCATAACCCGACGATTTATGCCTTCATCTCCGATGGCGGCGTACAGGAGGAAATCTCGCAGGGCGCAGGCCGTCTGGCGGGACACCTCGGGCTGGACAACCTCGTCATGTTCTATGACTCCAACGCCATCCAACTCTCCACGGGTTGCAGCGAAGTGACCTCTGAAGATGTGGCTACCAAATACAAGGCTTGGGGATGGTACGTGCAGGAGATCCCGGGCAACGACCCCGATGCCATCCGCGAAGCCATCATCAAAGCGAAAGCCCACAAAGGCGAGCCGTCCCTTATCATCGGTCACACCACCATGGGCAAGGGCTGCGTGACCGCCGAAGGCGAGAACTGGGAAGGCAAGTGCTCCACCCACGGCGCACCGCTCTCCAAAGCCGGTGCATCGTTTGAAAAGACCATCGAGCACCTCGGTGGCAACCCCGAAGACCCGTTCCAGATTTTCCCCGAAGTGAAGAAACTGTACGACGACCGCGCTGCAGAACTGCGTGAGTTGTGCAACAAACGCTATGTGGAATACCACGAGTGGGCGCAAGCTAATCCGCTCGCAGCTAACGAATACGAGACCTTCATGTCCGGCGAGACGCCGTGCATCGACTGGAGTCTGATTGAGCAAAAACCCGGAGCAGCTACCCGTAACGCTTCCGCGACCGTCCTCAGCCATCTCGCAGAGAACGTGGGTAACATGATTGTTTCGTCCGCCGACCTCTCCAACTCCGACAAGACCGACGGTTTCCTCAAGAAGACCCACGCCTTCAAGAAAGGCGATTTCTCCGGTCAGTTCCTGCAAGCCGGTGTGTCCGAACTCACCATGGCGTGCGTCATGATTGGTATGGCGCTCCACGGCGGAATCATCCCCGCCTGCGGTACGTTCTTCGTCTTCAGCGATTACATGAAACCCGCTGTCCGCATGGCGGCGTTGATGGAACTTCCTGTGAAATTCATCTGGAGCCATGACGCTTTCCGTGTCGGCGAAGACGGTCCGACCCACGAGCCCGTGGAGCAAGAGGCACAAATCCGTCTCATGGAGAAACTGCACAACCATTCCGGCAAACCGTCCATGCTCGTTCTCCGTCCGGCGGACGCCGAAGAGACCACCCTCGCTTGGCGGCTGGCAATGGAGAACAACGACACGCCGACAGCCCTCATCCTCAGCCGTCAGGACATCGCTCCTGTGCCCAATGTCAACCTCGAAGGCTTCCGCAAAGGTGCGTACATCGTCTCCAAAGACGAGAACCCGCAGGTAGTCCTCTTGGCTTCCGGTTCGGAGGTTTCAACTCTTCTCGCCGGTGCCGAACTGCTCCGCGCAGAAGGTATCCGTCTGCAGATTGTCAGCGTGCCGTCCGAAGGCCTCTTCCGCGAGCAGCCCAAAGAGTACCAAGACTCCGTCCTCCCGAAGGGAATCAAGCGTTTCGGTATGACCGCAGGTCTGCCGTGTACCCTCGAAGGTCTCGTAGGCGAGAACGGCGCTATCTGGGGTCTCAACTCCTTCGGCTTCTCCGCTCCATACAAAGTCCTCGACGAGAAACTCGGCTTCACCGCCCAGAACGTCTACGACCAAGTGAAGAAGCTGCTGTAAAAAACAGAAGCCATGGACGATAATTTTGCTATACAACTCTTTGAAGGAAAGCGTGTCCGCATCGTCTGGGATGCCGAGCAAGAAAAGTACTATTTCTCTATTGTGGATATAGTACAGGTATTGACAGATAGTGCCGATGCAACTGCCTATTGGCGCAAGTTAAAGCAACGGCTTAAAGCTGAAGGAAATGAAACCGTGACAAATTGTCACGCTTTGAAATTACCCGCTGCCGATGGTAAGAAACGCTTGACGGACATGGCTGATTCACAAGGTATTTTCCGTCTCATTCAGTCTATCCCATCCAAGAAAGCCGAGCCTGTCAAACAGTGGTTGGCCAAGTTAGGCGAACAGCGCATAGACCAGATCATCGACCCGGAGCTGACCTTCCAGATGGCGGTGGAAGACTACCGCCGCCAAGGTTATTCCGACAAATGGATTAACGAAAGGATGCGCTCCATCGAAATGCGCAAAGAGTTGACGGACGAATGGCATCGTGCAGGTATTACAGAGCAGAAGGACTTTGCGATTCTCACGAATGTCCTCACGCAGGCTTGGAGCGGAATGACCACCGGTGAATACAAACGTCACAAAGGTCTTACCAAAGAGAACTTGCGTGATAACATGACGAATGTAGAGTTGGCGCTAAACACGCTTGCCGAAGTGACTGCGACGGAAATATCTCGTCAGCGTAATCCCAAAGGCATGGTTCAAAGTCGCCAAACAGCCAAAGAAGGTGGCGAGGTTGCTCGTAACGCCCGCGCAGACATCGAGAGTCGTTTAGGCCATTCCGTCATTTCATCCGAACGCGCTTCGGATCACATCCGTCCAATTGAAGAAAGCAAAGCAGAAGAATTACCATTCGAGGATAAGTAATAAAACGCTTAGGCGACCTTTATCAAAGACAGGTTTCTTGAACGCAATAATTACCATGGTCAAAATTATTGGGAGTTGGCATATTAATTACGATGTGAATATGAGGTCACACTTTGAAACCTCAAATATGAGATTACTAAATAACAGATAAAAAACAATATAACATACCGTCCCTCTCCGAGACGTTAAATCGGAGAAAGACAAGCGCAAAGCGTTGCGCTAATTAAATAACAAAGCATTACTATTATTTCGCGTTTACCGAAAGCGTAGGAAACTTTTACGGATATAAAACGAAGAAATAATTAGAGTGTTCCGGAATAGGGATGCTCATATCATCGTATAAGGTAATGCCATGCACTTTTAGCATGGACTTCTTATTGATGATATAGGCTTCTATTCCTACGCTGCCTTGGTAAACGCATAAGAAGTTCATGCTTTTTATGTGTTTGCGGATTGATAGTTATGCACAAATTTAACTATCAATCATGTTACAAAAAATCAAATCTTTCCTGTCAAAAGGCAACCGCGCACAATGGTGTGTATTCTTCCTTTTTGCATTAGTCATCTTCTTTAAGGGTGTCCTTTTTCATTGGAATTGTTTCCATTCGGTTCTTATCTCCAGTTTGTGGCACACACCGACAGAGTTTTTCCGTTTCTGGGGAGGCAAAATCATCCCTGCGCTGTTTTTAGCATCTTTTGTGTTCCTTGCCAAGAAAAACTGGTGGACAATAATCGCTAACTTCATCATTGATATTTGGCTAATTGCCAATATGTTTTACTACAAGGCAAACTCTTTGTTTCTTTCGTATGAAACGATGAAAATGGCAGATAACATGAGTGGTTTCTGGAGTTCTTTGTATTCATATATGGGCTGGGATATCTATATTTATCTTATTCTATCGGTTTTGTATATTATACTATATTGGCCCTTTAGAAAACTGATAAATAACCGTAGTGTAGTAAAATTTGGTTGCGCGTGCATGCTATCTATATTATTGTCTGTTATTGACAATATTTGTTATGCAAAAGTCATGAATATATGGGCTAATGCTACAGAAGAAACCGCTATGGTTCATTCGCAGATGTTGGCAGGAGAACAATTTACAAAATATTATCCGTTTGGCAATGCTGTATATTGGGCTACAGTTGAGACATGCACAGACTACAATGCATGGGCAAACTTTTATATCAAAGATTATTCAATTTATACATATTTTCCTTCCACGCTTATTTTTAGTGCATTGCGACCAGCAGGAGAGATTATTCCATTGACTGAACAAGATATCAAAAGAATAGAACCTTTTTTCACAAACAAGAAAGACTCCATTGTTCCAAATTCTAACTTGATTTTTATACTATTTGAAAGTTTGGAGTCTTGGCCTTTGGGAGAAGTATGCGGTCATAAGTACATGCCCAACATGTCAACATTATTACATGATTCGCATGTGCTTTATTGTGATAAATTAAAATCGCAAGTTAAGCATGGAAACTCTGCGGATGGTCAAATGATTGACGCGACAGGCTTATTGCCTATTTCTAATGGAGCCGTTTGCAGATTGTATGCGGACAATAAATTTGCCGGATATGCGGAATGTTACAAAAATGCTGCTATCGTGAACCCTGCTCCTGGTATGTGGGGACAATCAAAAGTTACATTCGGGTATCAATTCAAAGAATTAATCGAGCCAAAGAAAGGGGAACATTGGGAGGATTTAGAGTTAATGCAACAAATGATCAATTATGCCGATACAGTCGCCTATCCTTTCTGCGTGTTGGGTATTACTGTTTCTTCACATGTACCATTCACACACGGATCTAAATATCCCAAATACAATGTGGAAGGAATGCCATTGATCATGGCAGCTTATCTCAATTGTCTTCACTATACAGACTCATGTATAGGAGAAGTCTTTAATACTGTTTTTACCAATGAGAGACTTAAGAATAATACCACTATTGTCATTTCCGGTGACCATACAATATTCCGTTCTGTGGATGAAGAGTTTGATACTTTTGCTCAGGAAAAAGGCATAAATATGCAAACTACTAAAACATTCACGCCTCTAATTATATATTCACCGCAAATCAAAGAAAACGTCCAAATTACTGACACTTGCTACCAAATGGATATTTACCCGACCATTATGCATCTAATCGGTTGTGAGGATTATTATTGGAAAGGTTTTGGAGTGAACCTATTGGATTCAATTGCCAGACATAACCGCCCCATAACAGAACAAGAGGCCTATGAACTATCCGATAAACTCATTCGTAGCAATTATTTTGCAGAAATAGACAGATAAGTAAGGTTACGCGAGAGTGGCTTGAGAGTGAAGGAGTGCCCGAATAGTCCCCACTATGAGGACAAGCACGAACATAGAACAAAAGATTGTCTGCTACAATTTGGCGAGGAAAACAACACCCCCGATTCTTAACAATCATATACCTTTTAGCATCGTTTCATAGTAGTTCCAAATAGCAGACCTTGCGCTGACGTTGCGCAGAGGTTAGAGGGATGTTGGTATAATGACCAATCTTAATAATCGTACATTTTTCTGAGCAAAAATGGGCGATTATGAACAGGTTTCAAGTCTTACTTTACTCTTATTTAGGTCTTATTTTAGTCTTACTTGACTCCTACATGTCCAAATCTTAATAATCGGATACTTTTTAGGGCAACAAGCGGATAAAAAACGGGACGGTGACGTACGTAATGGTAACGAGATGGTAACGGGAATGAAGGCTAAATAGAGGCTCATTGAAGAATAAACGGAGGCTAAATACACGCAAAAAATCTACAAAATTCCTATACTTCTTGCATATGTCAAAAAAAAGTAGTAATTTTGCAAGCAAAATTGTTTTAGTATGGAATATAATTTTTCTGAGATTGAGAAGAAGTGGCAAAAGGCGTGGGAAGAGAACGGCGTTTATACCGTTTCCAATGAGTCCGACAAGCCGCACTACTACGTGTTGGATATGTTTCCTTATCCCTCGGGCGCGGGACTGCATGTCGGTCACCCGTTAGGCTATATCGCCAGTGATATCTACAGCCGTTACAAACGTCTGAAGGGCTTTAACGTGCTCCACCCGATGGGTTTTGACAGCTACGGTCTGCCGGCAGAGCAGTACGCCATTCAGACCGGACAACACCCCGAGAAGACCACTTTTGCGAATATCGACCGCTATATCGAGCAACTCAAGAAGATCGGTTTCTGCTACGACTGGAACCGCGAGGTGCGCACGTGCGATCCGGCGTTCTACAAATGGACCCAGTGGGCGTTCGTGCAGATGTTCAACAGCTATTTCGACCCCAAGACGCAGAAAGCGCAGCCGATTAGCAAACTGATTGCTGAGTTCGAAGCCAACGACCCGAAATGGACTACGCTCTCCGAGCGCGAGAAACAGGAGCGGCTGATGAACTACCGCATCGCGTACCTCGCGGACACGAAAGTCAACTGGTGTCCGAAGCTCGGTACGGTGCTTGCCAACGACGAGGTGTCCGAAGGACTATCCGTCCGTGGCGGCTATCCCGTGGAGCAACGCGTCATGCGGCAGTGGTGTCTGCGCGTGAGTGCGTACGCAGGCCGTCTGTTGGAGGGATTGGACCGCATCGACTGGACCGAGAGCCTCAAAGAGACGCAGCGCAACTGGATCGGTCGAAGCGAAGGCGCGGAGATGCAGTTCACCGTCAAAGGTCAAGACGCGCCGTTCACCATCTTCACAACACGCGCAGATACAGTCTTCGGCGTGACCTTTATGGTGCTGGCGCCGGAGAGCGAGTACGTACAACGCGTGGTAACGCCGGAGCAGAAAGCGGAAGTGGATGCGTACCTCGCACGCTGCAAGAACCGCACGGAGCGCGAACGTATCGCCGACCGCCGTGTGACGGGTGTGTTTACTGGTTCGTATGCCATCAATCCGCTCACGCAGGGCGAGATACCTATTTATATTTCCGATTACGTGCTTGCGGGCTACGGCACGGGCGCAATCATGGCGGTTCCGGCGCACGACAGTCGCGACTACGCCTTCGCCAAACATTTCAACCTGCCGATCATTCCGCTGATTGAAGGCGCAGACGTTTCCGAGGAGTCGTTTGACGCCAAAGAGGGCAAGATGATCAACTCCGGTTTCCTCAACGGCATGGAGGTCAAAGAGGCTATCCAAGCCATGAAGGAATATATCACCAATACAGGATTAGGCCGTGTGAAGGTCAACTACCGTCTCCGTGACGCTATATTTAGTCGCCAACGTTATTGGGGAGAACCGTTCCCGATATACTACAAGGACGGCATGCCTTACACCCTGCCCGAAGAGTGTCTGCCGCTCGAACTGCCGGAGGTGAGTGCTTTCCTACCGACCGAGACCGGCGAACCGCCGTTGGGCAATGCCGCTATCTGGGCGTGGGACGAAGCGAACCGCAAGGTAGTAGATAAATCGCTGATTGACAACAAGACCGTCTTCCCCCTGGAACTCTGTACCATGCCGGGCTTCGCAGGTTCGTCGGCGTACTACCTGCGGTATATGGACCCGCACAATGACAAAGCGCTTGTCGATAAGGACGTGAACGCTTATTGGCGGCAGGTGGACCTCTACCTCGGCGGCTCTGAGCACGCTACGGGACACCTGATTTACAGCCGTTTCTGGAACAAGTTCCTCTATGACCTCGGCTATATATGCGAGGACGAACCGTTCAAGAAACTCATCAACCAAGGTATGATTCAGGGCCGTTCGAACTTCGTCTATCGCTATATAGGCGAGGGCGCGACGGGCAACCTCTATATCTCGTACAACCTCATCGACAACCCCGAATACAAGGACAAAGTGCAGCCGATTCACGTGAATGTGAACATCGTCAACAACGACGTGCTGGACATCAATGCCTTCCGCGCATGGATGCCGGAGTTCAAGAACGCCGAGTTCGTCTTTGCAGACGGCACCTCGTCCGAACTGACGGGCTACACCGCCGGCGCAAAGCAGTATATCTGCGGCTGGGCGGTTGAGAAGATGAGTAAGTCGATGTTCAACGTGGTCAATCCGGACGATGTGATCGCCAAGTTCGGCGCCGACACGCTGCGTCTGTATGAGATGTTCCTCGGCCCGCTGGAGATGTCCAAACCGTGGGACACCAACGGTATCGACGGCGTGCACCGCTTCCTCAAACGTCTCTGGAACATGTACGAGAATATCACGGACGAGGAACCGACGAAAGAGGAACTGCGGAGTCTGCACAAACTGATTAAGAAAATCACGTGGGACATCGAGAACTTCTCGTTCAACACGTCCATCCCTGCCTTCATGATTGCGCAGAACGAGTTAAGCGCGCTCAAGTGCAACAAGCGCGCCATTCTTGAGCCGATTGCCGTTCTTCTCGCGCCGTACGCTCCGCATATTGCAGAAGAAATGTGGCACAAGGCACAAGGTGACCAAGTACCAAGTACCAAGTTTGTGGTCAATGCCGAATGGCCGGAGTGCAACGAGGCGTACTTGGTAGAGGACACGCAAAAGTATCCTGTCCAGTTCAACGGCAAGGTGCGTTTCACGCTGGAGTGTCCGAAGGACACCCCGAAAGAGGAAGTGGAGAAACTTGTCCTTGCCCACGAAGACACCGCCAAATATCTTGCCGGCAACACTCCCAAGAAGATCATCGTTGTGCCCGGCAGAATTGTCAACATTGTGATGTAACTACAGGCATTTATGGCAAAGAAGGCAGACATAGAAAAGGTTGAGTCTGCTCCATTGCAACCTTTGGAGAATATCGAAAACCTCATCCAAGTCATCCGCGGCAAGCAAGTAATTCTTGACCGCGACTTGGCGAGGTTGTATAGAGTAGAGACTTTCCGTCTCAATGAGCAGGTGAGGATTTCATGTTCCAACTCTCTAAAGAGGAGTTTGAAAATTGGAAATCACAATTTGCGATATCCAATAAGGATGAATTTTCAAGATCACAAATTGTGATCTCAAACCCGGAAGATATAAATATGTCATCGCAAATTGCGAGGACATTTGAAACAAACATGTATATGCCCCGATAGAGGTGGTGCCTTTTGACCGCTCGCACGACCGCTTTTTGTGCATTGATGATACTGTTTATCATATCGGAGCGAGTCTCAAGGACCTCGGTAAGAAATGGTTTGCCTTCGCCAAGATGGAATTAACAACCGATGATTTATTAGCTAAGATATAACCCTCCGCGCGGAGACCGAACAAGTACCGAACAAGCACCGTACAAGTTCAGGACAAGTTCAGGATTACTAAACAACAGATAAAAACCAATATAATATCTCGTCCCTCTCCGAGACGCTAAACCGGAGAAACGCGTGTAGCGACGCGCGATAACATATTGATTAAAAGAAGCGTTTGCTTTACTCTTTGCTTGAAAAACTAGGAATCTTTCAATGACGAGAGTATAGTGAATAGGCTTCGGGACGATAAAGGGGGCGAAATCGCCCCCTTTATCATTCTAAATCTTAATAGTCGTACATCTTTACTCTGCCAGATTGACGGCGTAGTAACGGATGCGGCCTTGTGGCGTGCAGCCGGTGATGAAGAGGACACGGTCATGTTCGGAGGCGGAGTTGGCACGGCGGACGATGTCGTCAAGGTCTTCTTCGGTGCGGACGGAGCGGTTGTTGACCTTGAGGATGATGAAGTCCGCAGGCACACCGGCACTCTTCAGTTTGCCCGCCTTGAGCGACTTGATCTGCAGGCCGTAGTTGATTCCCAGCCGCTCTTTCTGTTGGTCGGTCAGTTCGGAGAAGGTGGCACCCAAAACAGAGGCTTCGTCCTCTGCAGAGATAACACCCGTACCGCCTTCGCGGTTGGTAAGCGTTGCCTGAACGGTCATGGTCTTGCCATCGCGGAGCAGCGTCACGCTCACTACATCACCCGGACGGTGACGACCGATATGTTCCTGCAGGTCGGTGCCGGTCTTGACAGCCGCATCGTCAACACGCGTGATCACATCGCCGCTCTTGATTCCGGCTTTCTCTGCCGCGCCGTCCGGCACTACGCGCTCTACGTACGCCCCTTGGAGAGTGGTCAGGTTTTTCTCTTTCTTCAGTTCGGAAGTGATCTCACGCATCTGCACGCCGAGGATAGCGCGTTGCACAACACCGTACTGACGGATGTCGCTCACCACTTTCTGTACGATACTTGTCGGCACCGCAAAACTGTAGCCCGAATACGAACCGGTCTGCGAAGCGATGGCAGTGTTGATACCTACCAACTCGCCGCGCGTGTTCACCAGCGCACCGCCGGAGTTGCCGGGGTTGACGGCGGCGTCGGTCTGGATGAACGACTCAATCTTCATCTCCGCATTGAGGATATTGATGTTACGCGCCTTGGCGGACACGATACCCGCCGTGACGGTCGAAGTGAGGTTGTTCGCCGACACGCAGGTCGTCGGAGTTGCCCATCAGGATTACCGGCAGACCTGTCTCGTCAATCTTCAGCAGCGCGATATCGGTGTTCGGGTCAGTGCCGACCAGCGTCGCCGTGTATTCGCGTTTATCGTTGAGGACCACCTGAATCTGGTCCGCACGGTCGATGACGTGGTTGTTAGTGACGATATAACCGTCCTCGGAGATGATGACGCCCGAACCGGAAGCCTGTTGCGCCGGCATCTCGCGTTGCTGTCCCGGGCGGCCGAAGAAGAACTCAAAGAGGTCCATCTGCTGGGACGAAACCTGGTTGCGGTACGTGGTCTTGACGTGTACCACGGCATTGACGGACAGCTCGGCAGCCTGAGTGAAATCCGTCTCTCCTGCCTGTGGCAACGAAGCAAAACGGCTGTAAGCGGCAGGGATTCCGGTGGAATCATTTGAGGATTTGAGAATTTGAAGATTTGAAGATTGCAGATTGCCGTATTTCAGCACGGCGAGTGTTGTTCCGGCGCTGACTGCTGCGACGAGCAGCACGATGCCTAAAAATCTAAATATCTTTTTCATAGTTCCGAATAATTTTAGTTGCACATGGACAGTTGCAAAATCCGTGCCAAGACCGACAAGTTCACATAAAAACAGCCGCCGGTGTCATGCGACCCGACGGCTGATTGCTGATTGCTGGCATCTGAAAAGCTTACTTCACTTCCTCTACATCCTCGATGTCGATGACTTGGTGGAAGCGGTCTGCCAGTTTGTTGAGTTTCTTCTCCACGCGGTTGACAGCAGCCACTTTGACCCAGTTGCCGATGCCGTCTGCAATGATACCGAGACCTACAAGCCAGGCGATGGTTGTAGCCGAGATGGACGGATCGCAGAAGAAGCAGTAGCAACCGCCGCACATAGCCAGCACGCCGAGCAGACAGAGTACCCACCAGCGGCGGAAACCGAGTTTCTTGTAGTTGAAGGAGTCCAGCATCAGGTTCAGACCCTCATAGAACACCCAGAAAGCGAAGATGAACGGCAGAGCCACAGCCAGCGGAGCCGGCATGATGATGATTGCCACGCCGAGGAAGACCTGCAGCAAGGCAGCAAGGAAAGTCAGTCCGCTGAACGGATTGATAGCACGGAGCGTAGCCCATGCACCGAAGGTGCTGCAACCGCTGATGATAAGCATCAGGCCGAACGCCCATGCCAACGAAACAAGGGTGCTACCCGGATAGATGATACAGAGCACACCCAGTACCACGAGGGCAATACCCGCGAGGCACATCAGAATTTTAGTACTTGTCTTCATAGATTTAAATAGTTAAAATGTTTGATATTCTCAATTGGGAGTGCAAAGTTACTAATTTTTCTGGAAATAAGCAAATAAAAAATGAATTTTATTTGCACATTCGGATTTTTTGTAGTAATTTTGCAAGCAAAATTGCAACGCGCTATTTGAAAGAATGAAAAAGGAGAAAGTAGAAAGACCGCTTCGCTCAAAGTAGAAAGACGAAAGGGAATGGGAGAGCACAGAAAACAAAAAAGAGAGCCGAAACTCTCTTTCTGTGAACCAGCTGGGGCTCGAACCCAGGACCCCATCCTTAAAAGGGATGTGCTCTACCTGCTGAGCTACTGATTCTCCTCGCTCTTCGGTCCGCAAACGCTCCGCTGGTTTACGTCCCGAGGGACCATGCGGATTGTCCGTTTTTCCAAAAGCGGGTGCAAAGGTACTGCTTTTTTTTGACATGACCAAATATTTTTTGATTTTTTTAACAAAAAAAGACATTTTCGGGCATTTTTGCCTATAAATTATGGAAATAGACTTATCATATCAACGTAGAAAGACCAGCCAAGTGCAGGTTGGAAACATTTTTATCGGTTCCGACTACCCTATTCGCATCCAGACGATGGCGAACACCTCTACCAACGATATTGACGGTTCGGTGGATCAGGCGCGCCGGTGTATCGAAGCCGGCACTGAGTTATTGCGTTTCACCACACAGGGGCTGCGCGAAGTGGAGTCTCTCAAAGAGATTCACGCACAAGTGCTGACGGCGGTTCCGCTGGTGGCGGATGTGCATTTTCAGGCAGATGTAGCCGATGCGGCAGCGCAGGTGGTAGAGGCTGTGCGGGTCAATCCCGGTAATTACTGCAAAGACGAGAGTAAGATTGAGGAGCGTTTTTCGCACCTCATTGAGATCTGCAAAGCGCATGAGACGGCTATCCGCATCGGTGTGAACCATGGTTCGTTGAGCGAGCGGATGATGGACCGTTATGGCGATACGCCGGAGGGAATGGTAGAGTCCGTCATGGAGTTTTTGCGGATTGCCGTCAAGTATGATTTCCCGAATATCGTCATCTCCGTCAAGGCGTCCAACACACGTGTGATGGTGGAGACCGTGCGGCAGCTCGTCAAGACGATGAACCACGAGCACATGGCTTTTCCGCTGCATCTGGGTGTGACGGAAGCCGGTGAAGGTGAGGACGGACGTATCAAATCGGCTGTGGGAATAGGTGCGCTGCTGGCAGACGGTATCGGCGATACGATCCGCGTGAGCCTCAGCGAAGCGCCGGAGAACGAGATCCCGGTAGCGCGTCAATTAGTGGATTATTTTGCGGACGAAGAGTCGGAGCGATACGATGGTTCGGTTCGTGCCGAAGTGTTGGATAATATCGGCGGTTATGCCGAGGTGCGCTATTCGAGCATGGAGGAAGACTGGAACCTCTTCTGCCTACAAGCCGCTGCCGAGTGCGGAAGGTTGTTGTGGGACTATAAGGCGCAGGAGCTGACGCTCGTCAATCCGCATTTCTCCGAGAGCCGGCTCAATTTCCTGAGCAAAGACATTCTGCAAGCCGCGCGCGTGCGTATATATAAAACGGAGTATATCTCCTGCCCGGGTTGCGGAAGGACGATGTTTGATCTCCAAAAGACGGTCGCCGAAGTGAAGAAAGCTACTGCACACCTGACGGGCCTGAAGATCGCTGTGATGGGCTGTATTGTCAACGGTCCGGGCGAGATGGCGGATGCGGATTACGGCTATGTGGGCGCAGGTCGTGACCGCATATCCCTCTACCGCGGCAAAGAGTGCGTGTTAAAGAACATCCCGCAGGAAGAGGCTGTAGAGCAGTTACTCAAACTGATTGAGAGTGACCGCGGAATCTCTCCCACCACCGACCGATGACTGTGAAGCGGTTAAGGCGCACCGCAGAGTGTCCAGTGGACAATCAAGGAGTAAGTGCGCCGCGCGAGTTCATGAGCGAGATCACACAACAAAATCTGTATCTGCTTCTGCCGTTCAAAGTAAGTTGGGTGGCAGACATGTTGGCTGAGGACGAGCATATCAGTACGATTGAATCCATCCGCCGCGTGTATTCCTCTGCGATGTATAAACAATTGGAACAGGAAAGTACCAAACGCTGGCACGAAGGACCGGTGTCTTTGTATCAAACAATATAATAACACCCGCATGGCAAGCAGAAGTCCGAAGTACCACGGTACAGACTCCAATATACGTACAGGCATAAAAAAAGCACCCCGAAGGGTGCCTTCCGATTAGCCGTTGTGCTGCGCATCATACTCAGCGCCACACACCTTCCACAGGTACGCCTTCATGGTGCGTTTGCCGCCGGAGGTGTTCAGCTGGGCAGCGAAGTTCTCCTGATCCTCGGTGACCTTCATCAGGTCCTTGGCGCGGGTCTTCACCATCGCTGCCACCTCGGTGAAACGGGTGTGGAGA
>CAJOCN010000012.1 GCA_905233255.1 Paludibacteraceae bacterium | reverse complement strand
GCGTGCGGGTGCCTCGCGCAGGTAGATGCGGTTGCAGTCTTTGCTCTCGGTAGCCGCTACGCGGTGGGTAGCCAGAAGCATCTTCTCGCAGGAGTGCTGACCGCTCTTGGAAGGTTTGGACAATGCGCCGGACACGTGGTCAATACCGGCTGAATAAACTACTTTTGCCATTCGCGTTCGGCAATGAGAAAGATGATCGTTCTCGTGACCCTCTATGCCGATTGAGAGGGAAAAAAAGTTAATAATTAATGGTTCGCGCAATGATGCGTGAAAAGTGCACGATGTTTTACTATGAATAGTACCAGACGGACAAGCAAGTACAGTACAAAGAGTATGGAAAAGGCTGCACAATACTTGTAGAACGACGGCACATATCGGACTGGGATCGTTTCCGTACGGGTTTCTATCCGTATTACGGTATCCGTTTGAAGGATATTGCGATCGCGCCAACGCGTGTGCCAACGCTCAATGCAGAGCGTATCGAAAACCCCACCCCGAATTGTTCTACGGACGTTCCCCGGACGTCCGATCGAGCAAGGCTCTTCACCCACACAAGGAGAGGGGGATAATACGGGATGGAAGGTCACCGACACACTATCATGGAGATAGATGCTGTCGCGGCGGAAATGGGTGGAGAGTTGCTGACGGTTGTCAGTCGAGGTCAAGCTGTGCGCCACCGAACAGGCAGGCAAGAGCATGAGTGCTGCTGCAATGCTCGGTATAGAAACGATCAGGAGTAGTGATCTCAATGTAGTGTTCATCTTCCGGGTGTTTTTGAAGTTTGGCAATCAGGTCCTGTTCGAACGTCCGTGAGTGGAGGAGCATTGTGCCGGAGAGTTGCCCGACAAGGATGCAACCGGCGGTGTCTTTGACCGTATTGCCGGCATGGATACGGATGCCCTCGAAGCCCGGTACATAGTTCACTAGCGGGAGCACGCGACCGAAATGCGGGGATTTAGTCAGCGTCAGTTTGTACCACCCGAGAGGGATAGCTCCCTTGGGATGGGCAGCGTTAGGGACTGTGGGTGGTTCAAGGGTGCCACAAAAGGGCTTGCCACCGATAAGAAGAATGCCCGTTGTTTCGGAGGGCGTGGCGTTGGTGCGGATTAAAGATAGTAACATGGTGTTGATTATTTTAGAAAAAAACATAAAAAACATTCTAGTCCTTAGAGTGGCGAATCCTATTCGCCTGAAATAGACATTGCTATTCTTTGTAGCGATAGCGGTAGTCGATCCCTACGAGAGAGCCGACGAAGGTGAGGATTTCGCCGAAGGCAACGAGGACGGAGGAGTCGATGATGCCGACGGGAGGGAGAGCGAAAGCGGCGGTGAGCAATGCGCACCCGAAGATGCACATTGCGATTGCCGCGAGGAGTTGAAGGCGCTTCATACTATCAGTCGCCGAGTTTGGCATATTCTTGCGCAAAAACGTAACCATATAAAGAGTAGTATTTCTTCTGCGCTTTGAAGGCTGCTTCCAGAGTAGCTTTCTGCTCGGGGTCCGCAAGGGCAGCCTTGGCATTGGTGCGTGCGGTCTTGAACTTAGCTTGCGCGGCGAGTTGGTTTTCCGAGGGTTCCTTGGTGGAAGGATTACAGATTTTGCCGGAGAAGACTTTGCCGTTCTTGCGGAAGAAATACATGTCGGAGTGACCACAGATTTTGCCACTCATGGACTCGATAAGTCCCATAGGTTTTACTTGACTCATAATAATGTTGGTGTTTGATGTTAATAAATGGTGTATTTTGAAATCGAGTGCAAAGATACGATGCGGGGGAATTGCAGTGTCCCACTGTGTCCCACTAAGTCCCAATTATACACAATAAGTCCCACTCCGTCCCGATTGTACAAACAGGGCGGAGAACAAAAAAGTCATATGGAACACCTAATTATGGTGGCGCGCGTATATATATTGAAATAGGTATCATTCTATATCAATCTCAAATGCTTTACAGATGTATTTGACGGCAGCCGGTGGCAGCGCCTTGGCCTTAGGTGTAACGCCCAAGGCATGCAGTTTGCGTTGATGTCCGGGCACTTGAAGCCAACGATAAAGCGTCCGGCGGTTTACACCGGCATGCTCTGCCAACTCCGAATAGGACATAGCTTTGTATTTTGTCATAAAGTCATTTGCTGTTTAATCATTTATAACAAGCGGCATTGTATGCCGCATAATGAACATTGTTTTTATCGCCAAAAGACTATGGCGGAGGACGGGGAAAGGGCATAAAAAAAGTGCGACCCTTTCGAGTCGCACCGAATAAAGATATATGTTAGAGTTCGTCACATGGTAGTTATTTCTTCCAGAGTCTTCCCGTTGATCTCCGGCACAAGGCGCCATACGAAGCATGCCGCGATTTTTTCAGTGTAAAATTACTTATGAGATAAGAGAAGCTGCACCAAGGATAGCGGCGTCACTATCCTTGAGGTTCGAGACCGAAACAGGGATTTTCCCTTTCCAGATAGGCATGAGGTTCGCCTCCATCGCCTCGCGGATAGGATCCATAATCCAATGACCGGCCTTGGTCAGACCGCCGAAGAGGATAATCGCCTCGGGAGAGGAGAAATGTACGTAGTCCGCCAGTTTCTGACCGAGCAGATGGCCGGTGTAGTCGAATATCTCCTTGGCTACGAGATCGCCTTTCTCGGCAGCGTCGAATACATCCTTGGAGGTGATATGATCTATGTCTGCCACGTTACGCAGGAGCGTCGGCTGGGTGGTCGAGGTGACGATCTCCTTTGCCGTACGCGCAACGCCGGTAGCGGAAGCGTACGCCTCGATACAGCCTTTCTGGCCGCAACCGCAGAGACGGCCGTTGCCGGAGTGGTCGATCTTGCAGTGACCCAACTCGCCGGCGAAACCGTCATGACCGTACAGCAGTTTGCCGTCGATGACGATACCCGAACCTACGCCGGTGCCCAGCGTGATGACGATGAAGTTCTTCATTCCTCTCGCCGAGCCGTAGATCATCTCACCCTGTGCCGCTGCGTTGGCGTCATTGGTGATGGTGCACTTGATACCCATCCGCTCGGAGATGAGTTTGGCGAACGGTACCACGCCTTTCCACGGCAGGTTGGTAGCATACTCTATGCAACCGGAGTAGAAATTAGCATCCGGCGCGCCACACCCGATGCCTGCTACATTCCCCATCTCAATACCCTCGTCTTTTACCAAGCGGCGCATACGCTCGCACAACTCATCGCAGAACTCATTAATTTCCGGATACTGCCGGGTCGGGATGGAATTACTACGGAGCACTTTTCCGTCTTTATTCACCAAGCCGAACTTGGTGCCGGTACCTCCTACATCGATACCTAAAACATACTTCTCCATTATGATACTGATTTAGTTTTTTTCCAAACGACACACACCAACAGCACGGATAACCCAGCTGCAGCAATCCAAAAAGCAAGTGCAGGAGTAAAATCATAGGTATAATGCTCTACTCCATCGGTTACCGACACTAGTGTCTTATGGCTATCAATAAGGAGACCGGATGCTATATCCTGGATACCGGCAGCGGCATACGATGCTATACCAACGACTCCGAGTGCCGCTCCGGATGCTTCACGCGGAACTATATCCACCGCCATGAGTCCGCCGAGGAAACAAATCAGCACGCCAATAGCTATTCCAAAAAGAACCATAGCCAGTATGTTAATCCATAGGCTATTTCCGCCGAAGGCAAAAAGGATAAGAGAAAGCACCTCCAGTAAGCCGGCAGAGACAGCAGGGATATAGCGGTTGCCCTTGAAAGCCACATCTGAAAGCCATCCAGAGAACACGGTACCGATAATCCCGAGTAGAGCATTGATAGAAATAATCTGCGTAGCGGTAGACAGCGAGAATCCTTTTGTCTCTTGCAGGAAGAGGACTCCCCAACCGTTAACGGCATAGCGTGAGACATACATAAAAGCAGAGGCAAAAGCAAGCACCCAGACATAAGGGTTTTTGAGCACTTCTTTTTGCGTGAAGCTGATAGAGTGCGGCTTGTCCTGTACCGGTTGCTCTTCTCCCGCCATCACGGCAACCGCGGGCATCCCTTCCGCTTCCGGGGAGTCATGCAAAAGCAGCAATATGAGGATAAAGCCGATGACACCGGCAATAGCCGCACCGATAAATCCATATTGCCACCCAAGGAGAGAGACGAGTCCGCCAACGAGCAGGAACGAGAAGAACTCTCCGAGATTATGTGAAAGCGACCAGAATCCGTAGAACGTACCTCTATTCGAGAGTGGATACCATCGGGAGAGCGCCACCACGCATGGAGGAGCTCCCATCGATTGTGTCCATCCATTGACCGCCCATAAGATAGCAAAGACGGCATAGAACAAGCCTTGGGAGATAGCCATAGTCCTCACGGAGATCATTCCGAGCAGACCGACGACAATGTTTGCCACTGTGGATATAAGCAGACCTGTCGCCATGAACCGCCGTATATTGGAATGGTCCGCCAAAAAGCCGTTAACGAACTTACCGATTGCATAGGTAAAAAGCAATGCAGACGATATGACACCGAGTTGCTTAGCGTCCAAGATACCAGCATCCAAAATGGGTTTCTTTACTACATTAAGGGAAGTGCGGCATACATAGTACATACTATAGCCCAAAGTGATGGCTATGAACGACGCCCATTGCATTCTCTTGAAGCGCCTGTTACGTTGCTGCTCCGATTCAGCACGAAGGGGAGCTGCCGGTGATTTGGAAAAGAAACTCATCGCAGGTGTTTCGATTGGAGGTAATTAATCAGATATTGAGGCCGATCGGTTTGGATGATACGAAAGCCGAGTGAGTCAATGAGGTATCCGTAGTGTGCATCGGGATTGCGCATCGCCTCATCGTCTTCATGTCCTCCACAGAGCGTATCCCACAGGCAGTTGACCCATAACAAGGCTTTTCCTTCGGCAAGAGAAGAGGCCTGCCGTACGTAAGCGTTATCATCTCTCCAGCATAGTTCGAATGCGCAAGGATTGGTCAGCAAATGTGCTTGGAAAGCACTCAAGGATGCAGAGTCATTCATCTCGACAATAGGCATATAAATTACCTCGTCGAGGTATTGTCCATAGAGGTTACGAACCTCATCGGCGGACTTGCGTCCCTTCATGATAATCTGACGGGTAGTACCGGTCTCTTCAAGCAGAGGCATCACCAGATCGAAATACCGGTCTGCCTTATCCAGGTTGATAAGCACCCTGTCTTTACAGAGGAGCAACGCCTCACGGAGCGTAGGTATCTCATGGCGCGTCTTTATATTGACTCCGTTTTTGAGATGGAAAGTGCGGATTGAATCCAGCGTCAGTTCTCCCACACGCCCTTTGCCTGTAGTGGTACGGTCAATCTTGGAGTCGTGCATAATGATAAGCTGGCTATCGGCGGTACATTGCAGGTCAAGTTCCACAATATCCACCCCCATGTTAATTGCGGACTCAATAGCCGGCAATGAGTTCTCGGGCCATCCTCTCCAGTCAGCACGATGCGAGGCTACCAATACGCGTTTAGATTGCGGATTAAGGAGGTCAGCACGTATCTGTTCGGAACGTGACAAATCTGATTCCGGAGCACAAGAGAAGAGGAGTAAACAGAGTGCAATTGAGATTTGATAATTAATACTTGATAATTTCATAAGTTTATGATTTTATTGGTTAGACGTGCTTGTTCAGCGCGGAATCCCATAATATGGCTTTCCACGGAGACGTCAATCGCGGAGGAAAGAAATTTCTCGTCTTGATGAGCGACAGCTAATACGAAATCCTTTACTATTCCCCAGTCTCCGCCAGCATGTCCTTCATACCCAGGCAGTTTGGAAATATCCTCATGCCATAGGTATTTCCTGCCGGTCAGGAAATCGGTCAGAGTAAAGCTATCCATATCCCCGACTATATCCGCTTTAGAACCCATGATACGTGTCTTTCGTCCTCCGTATGATGTGAGTGCTTCCACCTGAAGCGAGGCCGTTATATGATCTTCAAACTCCAGATTGCAGACATAATGGTCACATTGGTCATTCCGGCATCGAAAGACACATCTTCCATAATCCGTAGTACGCAGGTAGTCCGTTATCACCGCATCTTTGTCAGCCCGATTCCGGGGCAGGTTATCGAATACATAAAGGTACTTATGCTCACGGATATATATTTTCTTTGCCGAGAAAGGACATTGGTTTTCAGCGGCACAATCAAGACATCTGTCGGCTGCTCCCCTGGGTTCGTTTTGCCGTGTAAAGAAATCGAGCGAGCCGAAAGCAGAGACTTTTTTGCATGGTTTGTCCAACAGCCATCGGATTATATCCAAATCATGACAGGCTTTGGCGATAATGATAGGCGTCGTCTGTTTGGACGAATGCCAATTACCTCTGACATAAGAGTGAGCCATATGATGAAAGCGCACAGGTTCCAAATGCTGGACAGAAAGGATTTTCCCGACTCTGCCTTCGTCAATGACTCTTTTGAGCGCGCGGAAATAAGGAGTGTATCGTAGCACATGGCATACGCCGACAATCCGTCCATATTTACGCGCCTGATGAAGAATATCGGTACATTCTTTTGCTGTTTGCGCGATAGGTTTCTCCAGGAGGATATCATATCCGTATGCGAGTGCCTGCATAGCAGGGAGGTAATGGAGATTATCGGGCGTAGCAATAATCACTGCATCAGCAAATTTAGGCCGCCGGAAGACCTCTCTCCAATCGGCAAACTGATATTGAGGGGGAATATCATATTGTGCTGCCATCTGTTCGCGTCGCACCGTGTTTATATCCGCAACGCCGACGATTCTCAACGAGGCCGGATATTGTGCACAATAGGCCGCATAAACAGACCCTCGCGAGCCGGCACCGATGACGACCGCCGTCACCGGCCGCAGCACTTTGGCCTCTTGAGAAGGCAATCCAAAAGCGAGGCGTTCGGTATCCGGAGGAAGCGGGACTGGTTCTTTTTCCGGTTCAACCGGTATAGCGGCTTCCATCAAAGATGCGCCCGGCAAGGTTCCTACAGCCAGCACTGCGGCACCCAGTCCCAAGGTTTGTATGAATTCTCTTTTGGTCATTTGATCACGATATCTTTTTGTCCTTTTCTGCGGATGGTGAGTTGTGACCACTCCGGGGGCAAGATGGGTTTGTAGTTCTGTTTCAGTCCTTTGTCGGTTATATCCAGTCCCGCAAAGCCAAAGAGCAGGGATTGCAGCGTCCCTCCGGCTCCAGTAATAAAATAGGGGTTAGTACCTCCGTTGAACTCTGCTATAACACGAAAAGGCGGGTTGAGGTTAGGCAGATAAGAGTCTCGCCAGTAATAAAGCGCCTCATCGGCTTTCCCCATACGGCTGTATATGACCGCGTAAATAGATTTGGACATAGCAGGGGTCTGTTTGTCGGGTACTTTGGACTTATAATACGCTATGTTTCGTTCTATCTCACCCGGGTCCGTAAGAAGATGAAGGGGATAAGCCAGCAGTATTACATCCGCCTGTTTGGTAACCTGTCCGTCATAGGTCTCATTGACCGCAATGACATTATCCGGCAGGTATTTCCAGTGCAATCGTGACGATGCCTCCGTCCATTCCTGCGGAGTTTTTATCCCTAGCACTTTTGCCGCCGAGAGGGCGTATTGGAGGTTCGTCTTTGCCGCACCGATGGTATAGGCATTGTTATCCACTTGTTTGCCGCCATACGGGTTCTGGCTCCACTCGTCGGCGCCGATGCTGTTGATAATCTGCCCATCGGGTTCGATACGGCTTGCCCAGAAATCCGCTGTCTCGCGTATGATGGGCCATCCCGTTGCGAGGAGCCAGTCTTTATCCTGTGTCAGGCAGAAGTATTGCCAGCAAGCGATGGCTACATCCGCTGTAATATGGTTTTCCGTAGAAGGGTACATATTATTGGGGGAGGTTTCTTCCTGCCCTGTATCAGCTGATTCCCAAGGGAACATTGCCCCTTTGTAACCATGTATATAGGCTCTTTTTTTCGCCATGGGGAGTCGGTCAAAACGATATTGGAGCATCATCTTTGCCATTTGCGGACGCATGAGCAGAAGGACGGGGAACATCCATGTCTCTGAATCCCAGAACGCATGTCCGTTATAGCCCAATCCGCTCAATCCCATCGGTGAGCAAGAGGCAGGGTTATCATCGCGGTAGAAAGCGTAATGATGATAGAGCATAGCGTGAATATCCTGTTGTGCCTGATCATCCCCCTCAACCAGTATATCACTTGTCCAAAGGTCATCCCACGCATCATTATGCCGTTTCCACAGACGGTCGTACCCTTCGAGCAGTTGATATACCGTCAAGCGCTCGGTCTCATTGCGGATATCCGGCATCACATTGGAGCCCATGATATTCCCTACAAGGCAGAAATGGAGCGTATCGCCCGGATGGAGCGATTGCTCAAACTCCATGGTCTGCCTGCCTACTCCCCGGTCCTCACGATGGGTAATATCAGGAATCTGTATATTGGCGTATTTGAGTCCATTACTATCTTGATGGGGAAAAAGGAAAGCCGTTGTAGCCGACAGTTCATATCTTCCGGTAGGGGAAAGAGCTGTAGTAGTCATCAAGCGGTAATGCGGATAGGAACCTTTATAGAGCGGATTGGCTTTATTATCTATCTGCGTAAAATAGGCATGCGGTTCCCGGAGTGCCTCGGGCGTTCGGTGCTGATTAGTTACACGCATACGGCACTCCTGCAGCACCTCTACACACACATCCGTCATATAGCCAAAGGGCATCTGACGGAGTGCTACAATCGTGTATTGCACGCGCACCTTATCCTGATAAGTAAATGAACCGCGGAAGGCTGCGTTATGCAAATTCATCTCTTGATGGTAGTCACGGATATTCCGCCGGTTCAACCTTTCTCCGTTCACTCGCAATTCGATATCCAACGGGTTGATATTCGGGAAATAGTTATTCACTCTGCCCGAGCCGTATATATCGTACAATCCGCCTACTACCACCTTATCCACCTCCAAAGGAGAACGGCTGCTGACCAAGCCGATCTGGCCATTCGCCGATGTTATTCCGAAATAATCTCCTTTGAGGGGCTGATCAACCGAGATAACCCAAGGCGATTGCGCCATGGCGAACGATGTGAACAAGAGGAAGAAAGAAATTACTTTATTGCGTTTCATTGTAATCTGATTCCGTTAATAGTGAATATTTGTTGTTTTCCGATAATAAGTATCTGCCCGTTTTGAAGCACCTTGGTCGTTTTATAATCCTCTGCGGATAACGATTTCAGGTCCTGTTCGTTCTCGCCAGTATATTCCACTGCACCAATGCACGAGCGTACTGCACGCTGGTTATTGAGCATATCCCATGCAATATATCCGCCGATTGTTCCGTCCCCATTCAGATCGTAGGTAAACGTTGATTCACAGAGACGCTGGTTAGTAGGCAGACAAGCCAGGTTATAAGAACCGAGTGTTTTTTTGAGGACCGGATATGCCCCTGACGGTAGCACTTGCGGTATATATATACCATCCGAGAGAGTACCACCGAAGGTAGCGGTGATATGTTGCTCCCATCCAGTAAGCACGGGAGAGTCAGAATAGAGGTTATAGGTGTTTCTCCAGAAGTTGACATCCGCCGTGATATAGAGATCATGCCAGCGAGGCTGACTATCCGCGATGGTACGGTTATTGGCTATCACCAGATTATCCATGAGACATAGTTTGGCTTTGAATACCGCCAACGCCCCTCCTGCAAGATTCTCATCGAGGCCATTAAAAGAGCAATGGTTTCCCATGAAGGAGCACAGACCGATGTTGAGTTGGATATTTTGGTCCGTCATATCCGCCCAAATGGCAGTTCCTCCGTACCGTTTGGTGATAGAAGCCATTCCTTTTTGAGCGGAGAGTGTATTATTCAGAAACGAACAGTTGAGGATATGTGCGGCGAGCGGTGCCTTCTCCGGAGCTATGTCAACGGCTCCGTGTGCAGAGGCGGTGTTGGCAACGAAAGCCGACCGCTGCATATCCAACAGATGGAAATCCGCCAATTCGACAGCAGCCCCGAAGGTAGCGGTATTCGACTGAAAGCGGCTATCATGGAGCACCACAAGGTCGCGTTCCTGGCAATATAGCGCACCACCTATATTGGAAGAATTGGCCTCAAAGATACAATCACGTATGGTCATCTGCTCACCTTTATGCACAACACCACCCCCAAAAGCGGAGGCAGTGTTGTCGTGAATATAACAATGTTGCAAGTGCACTTCCGGCCCGAAGGAATAGATGGCGCCACCTCCGGTAGTCGCCGCATTCGCCGCTCCGGACAATTCGATATGATCAAGCGTCATGTTAAAATAATGAGGCACATTGATCAAGGCTTCCTGAAGTCCATCGGCTGCGAAATGCGAATATCCGGTTTGTGCGGAAAAGGAGTCGTCCCATCCACCGGATATAACCATAGAGCATGCCGGCTCTATAGCCTGTGCAAGCGGGTAAGTACCGGCTGTGAGGCACAGGGTATCCCCCATCGTCACCGAAGCGAGAGCCTGAGCCAAGGAGGCGTTGTCCGAAGCATGAAAAGAGGTAGGACGCGGAGCAGACTGGAGGCGGAACCGTCCCATGAGTGGATAATGGTCCGAGGGATTGACGGTTCTACCGGACTCCGGGTAATACTCAGTGATGATATGACGGGAGAGAGGCTCCATGTGGTCATAGAAGATATAATCATACTCCTGGCCGGAAGGATGATTGACAGCCGGTGTCCATTCCGAGGTAGTAATCTTTATCTGCGGGCCATCAGCCGGCAGACATTGATTGAGAGGAGTAGTCAGCGCCAAGTCATACAACCGTGAAGCATAGCCGCGATACGCCTCCTCGTGGTTATCGCGCACCATATTGAAATCCCCCACGAGTACCACGGGTTTATTCCCTGCTATCTCACATACTTTGCTACCAATCAGTCTGCCGGATTGAATACCGCTTTCGGTAGGTCCATAGTTAGCATGGGTACAGAAGAAATAGAAGTCCTGCCCGGTATTCTTGACCGAGAGATGCACCCAGAGGCAGGAACGAGGCAGTTCCGCCCCCCAGCCAGCCCCCGGCGTTTCGGGATGCTCGTTGACATAGAAGTAGCCTTTCTCCAAGAGGGAGTATTTCGCTTTCTTGTAGAAAATAGCATTATACTCGTAGTTTCTACCCTCTCTTTCTACTGCGAAATCTGCATAGTCCGTAAGCATATCCCGCAGATCCTGAAGCTGGGATTTCCCTGTCTGTGGATCCACATTGTTTCCCGTGACTTCCTCCATTCCGACCACATCAAAATCATATCCTGTGATATTCCGCACTACGTACTGGCGGCGGTTCGCCCACAGTTTCTCTCCCGAATCGCCGTTCTTAGGATTGACATAACGGACATTATAGGTAGCAAACCTGTGTACGCCCACCTCCTCCGCCATCAGTTGTATGGAACTCCATCCGACAAGGAGGAATAAGAGAGAATAAAATTTATGATTAAGCATTTTCATATCTATATTAAAGCATTGATACTTTCCATTGTCCACCATGTATCCGGTGCTGCCAGGCGATTTTTCTCCACATCGTCAATATAAATCACATCATCCCCTGCCGGGATGTATTTCTCAATCTCGGCATACATTGCCCTTTCCGGTTTGAAGAGGTGCAACTCATAGGAGAGGAAGACCCGGTTGAAATAATCCTCCAAGGTATAACCTTCGGAGCAGAACATAGGCCGTATATATTCCTCCCAATGCATCGGGTTTGTATTGGATAGCATGAAAACAGTGTTTCCTTCACTTTTCAGGCATCTGAGTAATGATTTTACTTCGTTTCGTACAGGTGCTAATTCGGAGAACCAGACCTGACGTATCTGCTCATCGGTCACCTCCGGACGACAGAGTGCACGAAAATGGGACAAAGCTTTCTCTGTGCCGATATACCCCATCTCATAATCATGCAGGAAAGAATCGCCTCCACCTCCGAGCAGTTCGTCAGGCGATGCGACAAACCGTATTTCCGGAGGCATAAGCGCGGCAAACCGTTTGACAAATCCTTGTACATCTATATCGACAAGAATCCCTCCCATATCAAAAATATATGTCATATGTATTATTTGATAAAATACAATGTATGATTTATAACTGCTGACCGATTGTATTGAAGATTTTTTCTCCGCGGATGATGAGTACATGGCCATCCCGTAAGACCTTTGTACAATGCCCATTGTCTCCCTGTACATGGTCAATAGCCTGTTTGTCGTCCTCACCCTCGGGAGCTGTTCCGTTAGGGTCATATGAGCCGGAGAGCGTATTGGCGGCACGGGTATATCCACGCTGGTCTTTATCCAAATCCATACCTTTCGCCATCGCATCTATGGGCCATGTATTGATTACGGCTTTGAGATCAGCCATTGTCATAGTCGGTACCGCAGCAGCGAGCGGGGCGATTACGTTGCTTACACCTCCATGGTTTCCGATAGTATTCGCACCGAAGACCGACTCGATGGTATTAAGGGAGGTCTGCGAAGCAGGGATGCGGTCGGAGGCAATGAAACCGCCCGGTTGGGTACTATTATTCTTCACGGAACCGAGGACATTATATCCGGCCGATTGTACGGAGGCAGAAGCATTCTGGATATAGACTTCCGGATCGGTAAGGGTGTAATCATCGTTCTCAGCATACTCCACCATGATATTTCCTGCGAAATAGGTTTTGGAGTTATCTCCTGCAGAGACCGCAGCGCCTTCGTTCGTATCGCGGCTACCACGCGAGCGGCAGGGGTTATTATAGAATGTATTGCAGATGAAATATGCAGTTGTATTGGTGCTGACACGAATACCAGTGCCCCGATACCAACATTTGCTATCCGCAACAAGGCAGTTGATCATATAGACAGTTCCCCCGTTATCGGCAATGGAGCAGCATCCTCCGTATTGTCCCCATTTCTCGTCATCCGTTGTACTGGTAAGGGTGCTGAAAGCGATATTATTACGGAACTCACAGCGTTCGAAGTATGCGATAGCGGCGTCATTGGGGTCAGTCGTAGAAGAGTCGGATTTACGGGCTCTGACCTGAAAGGCAGCTCCAGAACCCTTTGCGGATATATTATCGCGGAATATACAATCATAGCATCGTACGGATGATCCCCAAATCTCCAACGCTCCATTGGAGCCGTTGACATCATCTGTCGTTTGGGAATTATTGTTAATGAACCGGCAGAAATGGAAATCCGCTTGCGCCGCCTGTACGAAGACCATATTTCCCCAATACTTGCTATTAACACGCTTACCATCCCGGAAAGTGATACCCCAGATTTCCGTGCGTGCCCAATCTTTGTAATAGGCGTTAGAAGCCTGAGTAGGAACGCCCGGGCCTATGTAAACAAAAGAGTAAGAGGTGTTATCTCCGTTGCCGTCTCCATCCAGATCGGCGGAGAAGACGGACTGCCCTCCGTTGGCATAGGAATACTTGGTATCCGTGCCTGTCATGGTAGCCGGATAGCCTCCTTTAATAACAACTCCTTGGGGTATAATCCAGCGGTTGGTATTCATATCCGGCAGATAATTGCCTTCCATGAGGTAGAACTCGGTACCCGGTTCGGCGTCATTGAGGGTAGTTCCCAGATAGTCGCCAGAAGCCGCGTTTTCCCATGATGAGCCGTCACCATCCCCGTTACCGTCGGGTGAGAAGAAATAACGGATTACTTCGTCTTGAGCATTGAGGCTCATTGTGAGTGCTGCCAAGAGCACAGAAAAGAAAATCTTTCTCATGATTTTAAAAATTTAAGAAATAATTAATTTAAAATGAAATATTATCCTGCCATCCCGGATTTTGGGTCAAAGCTCCCATAGTCATCGTCCTATCAGAGATAGGAAGCGGCCAGAGGTAGTCTTTGTTCTCATCCCATTGGAGGATCATATTTTTATATGCCACCATGTTACCGTGAGTTCCTCCTGTGAGGGTGATATCCTGGTCAAAGACGAGACATGTGACACCGATGCCGCCGGACTGTTTTGCCGGGGCAAGCAGGATGTTGGGTTTTCCGTCTCCCGTCATATCATACTTGCCCGCACCGGGGAAGTATAATCCGAGTCGAGGCAAGGTAAAAAGATGTCCTTCTCTCCAGCGGAGTATATCCCAGAGGTGGAGTCCTTCCAGCGGTGTTTCCACCATTCTTTCCCTTCGGATTTCCAGAAGCACGCCTTTGTTTGGATGCGCGAGGAGAACAGGTGAAGAAAATCCATAGCCATTAGCATCGGTGAGAGAGGCATCGGGATTGGCGTTCGTCGCAGCCATATCCAGATGCGCCATTCCTACGCGGTCACGGAGGAGATTGACGGATATATCCAGATCGGTCTGGGTGAGCGTACCGAGTTCGGCTTTGGCTTCGGCATAGTTGAGATATATCTCCGCGAGCCGGAAGACGGGCATCGCGCAGACGCTCCCTCCCCAGTTATTATACGAGGATTCCATGATATACTTGATATATTTGTATCCGGTATAGGTCATCTGCATATTGACGGCGTAGGATTTATCTGCTCCCATTTGGATGTATCCCGGAGCATGGATTGTCTGCGCCATACGCGGGTCACGGGAAGTGAAGACATTCAGGTATGTGACAGTATCAAAGCCGGGTATATCGGTAAAACGTGTGCCGTCGGTCATGAGATAGAGGTCGGCATGGCGTTTAGTAAAGCCTGTCTGGCGTGCAACCGACCAGCCTTGTGCATTATGCTTGATATCCAAGTCCTTGCTGTAATATCGCGCCCAGATGACCTCCTCGTCTCTCGGCATAATGGTAGCGAATAAATCCCTGTAAGGTTCCGGACCGGATGTATAGAGCCGGTATCCGCCTTCCTGCATCAGTTTAAGGGAAGCATCGGCAGCAAGTTGGAGCAGGTTATCCCAAGGCAGTTGTTCGTTATACAAATCACTACCGCCATTGAAGGTGGTTCCGGCATGATATTTCCGGAAGGTTCCTTCAAAGAGGCATGCTCTGGATTTGAGTGCCAATGCCGTATAGGCATTCACCTCTCCCGTCGTTTTGGCAGTGGGTAAGAGCAGATAGGCAGAGTCCAAGTCGGTTATGATATGCCGGATGATGATTTCGCGGGAATCACGGGGCTTGGCAAGCGCTGCTTCATCATCAGCGTTGATTACCTCATCATACCATGGTACTGCGCCGAAATGGCGGAGCATGTCGAAATAGAAATACGCCCGAAAGAAATAAGCAACTCCCTTATAGCGATTGAGTGCCTTCACATCCTCGCATTGTCCTGCATTAGCCAGAAAATAATTGACTTTGCGAAGGTTCATCCACTGATCTTTCGACCAGTATGCCTCGCCGCAATGGATGTCTCTTGTACCCTTGACCATGTCATTGGGTGTAGGAGCGACAAAATGCTCTCCCTCCTCGGCATACATCGTCTCAGGTGATGGCAACATGCGATAGAAATAATTGGTATATTCCCGCAGGGCTGTCTCTGAAGAGAAATAAGTAGCCGTAGAGAGTTGGTCTTCGGGATACAAATCCATGTTGCAGGAAGCCATAATAAAGGACAAAGTGACAATGTACAATGTACAAAGGACGCTTGGTATATACTTTTTCATACTCATGAGACTTTAGAAGGTTGCGGTTATACCGAAAGTGAATGATTTAGAAAAGCCATATGTGATAGCTTCCGACGAAGCCATTGCCGATTCCGGGTCAATGGAGTTACAGTATTTCTTGAGCGGACTCCAGTACCAGGGGTTCTCGGCAGAGAAATAGATACGGAAATCCGAAAATACTTTTTTCCAGCATGGTAACGTATAGCCTATCGTTACGTTTTTGAGCCGGAGATAACCAATATTCTGCAAGTATCGGTTATTGGCCGGTCCCAATGAGTTAGCCTTACCGAGCGCCTCGTATGCGCGATAGCGCGGGAAATAACCACCGGGGTTATCTTCGCTCCAAACATGGGCCATGAAATCTTTTTCCATGAATCCCTGATAGGGTCTTGAATAGGGTCCCCAAAAAGTAGTAGCCTCATTAGAGGGATACCAATTGCGTTTGCCGACTCCCTGAAAGTACAAACTTATATCAACTCCGTACCACTCGGCAGAAAGGTGGAAATTATAGTTGTATTTGGGCAGTGAATTACCAATAATCCGTCTGTCTCCCGGATTATTGACTGTATTGTTGCCGGAAGTGATTTTACCATCCCCATTCAGATCCACATAGCGTACATCTCCCAATGATATACCCGGAGCGGCAGAGTTGACCTCTCCTACGATATCGGTATAAACCTCGGAAGATACAGGATCCACGACTGCAAGATAGTCATTTATTTCCTCCTGCGAAGCAAAGAGTCCGTCTATCTCATATCCCCATATTTCGCCAAGTACTTGTCCTTCGTAATAGGTAGTGAGGAGCTTCTCCGGATTATTGTATTTCGTAATAACCGTTTTATAGTTTCCAACGCCGCCGCTTATCTCATAGCGTAGCATACTACCTAACACCTTACGTTGGTCACGCCAAGCGACAGACAGTTCCCAACCTTTGGTGGACATATTGGCGGAATTTTGTTTCGGGTCTGATGCGCCGTAAACAGAGGGCAGGGCTGTACCTGTATTTAGCATACCTTCCGTATTACGCATGTATATATCTCCGGTAAACGAGAGTCGGTTATTGAGCCACGAGAGATCGAGTCCGAGGTCATAAGTGGTCATCTTCTCCCATGTCAAGGTAGCTGCGTTTGGAGCACGCTCGGTTGCATAGGAGAGGACGGATTTTCCGTCCAGAGTAATCTGCTGTGTAAACATGCCATCGGCATCTACTGTCTGAAGATAGTCGTAGTAATCGGTCATCTGGTTGGCAAGTTGTCCGGCAGAGAGACGAATTTTTGCATTCGACCACCAAGACTGTACAGGTTCCCAGAATGGTTCCTCGGACATACGCCATCCGACACTACCTCCCGGTGTCACCGCCCATCGGTATCCGGGCGCAAAACGGGAGGAGGCATCGGCGCGAACGGAGAATTCGAAGAGGTATCGTCCGTTCCAATCGTAGTTGGCGCGAGCGAAGAATCCATTGGTAGCAGCGGTACGGATACTCTCGCTGAGGTCGGTCACCTCTCCTTTTGCAAAATTAAAAGAGGAGAGGTCCTCGGTAGTGAGATCCATCCGTGTAGCCTCTGTCGAGTGATACCGATACATCTCGCCGTTATATCCGGCGGTAAGGGTAAGGTGGTGTTTATCCCAAGAAGGATCCCATCTGAGATAGACGTTATATGAGTGGGTCTGATAACGCGCGAGTTGCTGATGGTATGAGTCCACCGAGTGGAAATCCTCAATCAGCGCCGAGGTGCCTTCCTTGGTGGAATAAGGCACCTTGACAGAACGGTTGTTAATCTCTTTGAGGCGCCAAGTGAAGGAATAATCAGCATTGAGAGTGAGATGCTTATAGAGGTCAATGGTGAGATTATTCTTAATCACCATCTCGCGGTTGATATTGGTGTTGGAGTGTTTGCCATACAGGAGAACAGCGTTCATACCATCTCCTACAGTACCTTGTCCTGAGTATATCCAGGGGTTGAGATAGACGAACGAGCCATCCGGGTTGGTAGCGGGTATGTATGCCATGGCATGCAGCGAACCAACGCGGAACGTCTCGCGCGAAGACTCCGTACCGGGGTAGTTATACCGCGAGGAGAAGAAAGAGAAGTTTACACCATAATGCAACCATGGTTTGATATTCACATTCATCTTGGCGCGCGTAGAGAACTGATGCCACCGGTCATTCTGCAGGCGGAGCATGCCATCCTCCATGAAATACCTTCCTGAAACGAAATAGTTAATCTTGTCGTTACCACCCTTGAGACTGATATTATAATCCTGGGTCGGGCGGATGGATTTGAAATAATGGTCATACCAGTCAAAGTTGGCATAATACTTATAGGAACCGTCGGATTGAGTTACCACCCATGGACGTTCGGGGTTTTCCGTCTCGTCATTAATCCGCATCCACAGTTCGGCATAGTCGGCATCGGTATAAGTGGTCATAGCATAGTTGGTATGCTGCATCATGAATATGTCGCTGATGTATGCCGACCAGAACCCTTGCGTGATGAAATCATGGCTTGTGGTAGGCGATTTCCATCCGGCTTTGGCATCTATCGTGACCTGTGGTGCAAGACCTTCTTTTCCAGACTTGGTAGTAACGAGAATCACACCTGCGGCAGCTTTGGAACCATAGATGGCTGCAGCGGAGGCATCTTTAAGAATAGAGACAGACTCTATATCGTTTGAGTTGACACGTGCGAGATCCATTTCGACGCCATCCACGAGGACGAGCGGTTTTGTAAGAGAAGCGTTGTTGATAGAAGCCACACCGCGGATATTGATGTCATAGCCGGATCCGGGGCCACCGCTCCCCATGGATATATTCAGGGCAGGATCGGCACCTTGCAAGGCGGTAGCCATATTGGCTGTCGGTCTTCCGACAATATCTTTCTGGCTGACGACACTGACAGCGCCGGTGAGATTCACTTTCTTTTGTGCGCCATAGCCGACGACTACTACTTCGTCGAGTTGCTCTGCCGATTCGGAGAGAGCAATCCGATAGGAATCCGCGTTGGCTCCTACGCGTTGTTCATAGGTTTCATATCCCAGATATGACACTTGGATATACTGTCCGGTAGAAGCCTCCAGAGAAAAATTTCCGTCAAAATCAGTGATGGTACCTTGCGTAGTACCTTTGACGACGACCGATGCGCCGATAACAGGTTCGTTAGTGGCTTTGTCCAGTACGATACCGGATATACTCCGCTGCGCATTTTTCTTCTCTTCCGGCGAGAGGACAATAACATTGTTCTCCGCCATCTTGTAAGTGATACCCGTTCCCCTGAATAGCTTTTTGAGCACCTGCTCCAGCGGCATTTTTGCCACATTGATAGTGACGGGTGTATCCAGCCCAGACAGGCTGTTGTTGTAGAAGAAATGATAGTCGCACTGTTGCTCAATCTTCGGCAGCACCTCACGCAACGGCTGATTTTGCACGTTGAGCGTGAGCACTTGCGCCGAAAGACTCATCAGTGAGGCAAGCATTATGCCCAAAACAAAAGAAATAATACGTTTCATAGTTATTCAACATTCAAGGTAACAGGAATCTGTATGGGTTGGTAATCCCAGTTGGGATATTCGAGTCTTCCCCAGAAATAGATACGTACTTCTCCCCGTTGGGTTAGAGCAATCTTGTCAGAAGTAAAAGTTAATCCATTCTCCAGCGTGTCGGGAGTGCAGAAATCAGCCGTCATATCCGGGTCGCTGCCCCACCAAGAGGTATAAAACCAGTACGTGGCTTTTTTGAGTGAAGGATCGCCAGGGGTCATCATCGTGATAGAAGCCTGCACAGAATCTCCCACGGCGTAAACCTCTTTGGCGGGAGTGAGTGTGATAGCACTAAACGTAGGCAGGGTGCGTTTCTGCTCCTTCGTGCAGGCAGCGAGTGCCAGCACGAGGAGCATAACGTATAGATAAAGATGACGGTTCATACTTGTTATAATTGTTGTCCTATGACATTATAGGTCTTGCCATCACGGAGGATATAGAGCTGACCGTTACGGATAATTTTCCGGCTTGCTGTTTTCGGAGTGGCGAGTTGGTCTATTGCAGTGGTTGTACCGGGGATATACTCATAGCAACCAATGTCAACCGCATTACCGTTCATACGTTCGTTACCGGCTATGTCGGTCATCATATCATTGGCTGAAGACAATCCGGCGTCAATCAGTACGGAGCCGGCAGCCAGCGTATAATCGCCGTTTTCGGGATTGGTGAATTTAGGACCGGCATCCGCTGTGTTGTCGTCCGCCAAGGTGATGCGTGTATAGGAGAAATCTCCCGGGACATTGCCCTGAATAGCATTATTGGTAGCGTTGGAATACTTGCAGATAGAGTAGCTGACCTGCTGGTTCTGCACCACACCTCCGGCTTTGTTACCCCAAACGACATTATTGACGAACTTGTTACCGTCCGCATTGTCCGAATCGAACCTGATACCACAATATTCTTTGTCGTTGTCATTCTTAGCCTGGTTGTTATTCACTACGGTACAGTTTATTACTTCATCGAGTGTACGCTCCAATGCCAGACCGGCCACCTTCACATCGCAGGTATTGTCAGCGATGAGGCAGTTGATGAGTTTGCAGTTACCATACGCTCTAACGCCGCCGGCATCTTCGGAGGAGTGGTTACGGCGGATGATACAGTTATACATCCTTCCCCATTGCAGGTGTGCGCCACCTCCCGGATGGGAAAGGAGTGTCTTGTTATCCTCGATGACCGAGTTGGTGATTGTGGACCTGATCCAGATACCGCCTCCGTGGGTAGCTTCGTTATTGCGGATGACGCAGTTGTCGGCTATCACATCGCCGGCATGGTCATCTTTGTCCTGCGCCAAGCCGCCTCCCTCGCACTCGGTTACATTCTCTGTATCGAAGGTATTATTCTGGATAAGGCAGTTGGTGAGTTTGCTTTTCCACAACAGATAGACTCCGGCGCCTTTTCCGTTGGACATAAGTTTGCCGTTCTGGATAGTAAGGTTATCCCAGACGGTCATCTGATCAAAGTCCGCCTCTTGCTTGAGTACCCGTCCGGAGGCGTTACCATCCAAAATCGTACCATATTGCGATTGCGAGATAAATCCAGCATCCCAACCGCCGGAGACATTAACTCCGTTTTTCATAATGAAATTACCGGTAAACGTACCCGCCTGCAGGAGGAGTGTATCACCGGGCGAGGCGTTGTTCAGTGCCGCTTGCAAATCAGCGCCTTGCGGGACTTGGATTGAGGCAGCAGTCAGAGATGTGCTTGCCATGAGGCATAAAGCCCAAAAAGAAAACTTTTTCATACATTTTTAAATTTAAGATTAATAATTATTTAACTCTTGTCACTTGTGTGGCAGAGATGTTCTTTTTTTATCACGATCGCCACGACTGCCATTCCCAGCAGAATCCACAGGCCGTCTCCTATTGGAGTGGGATTGCCGGTAGGTGTTGTAGGCGCGACTTTGCGCGGTCCAGAAGGAGCAGCTGCCGGAGCATAGGAAGCACCATTGTAGGAGGCCGTGCCGTCTGCGTTCAGTACCGGCGTAGCAGCATAAGCACTCTGCGTACCGGTCATCGCGCTGGTGGAGCGGAACTGCGTCTGTGGCATTGTCCCCGGGTATGGTTGTGCCTGCTGCACCATGAGCGGCGTTATCTGAATTGCAATCAGAAACAATAATAGATATATAGGCCTGTTTGGCATCATCATGTCTGTACGAATAGTTATTTTACTTTTTGTCCGTCTGCTGTATAGATACATCCTTTCCGCACAATCAGCAGTTTGCCATTATGAATGATTTTTCGTGCCGGAATGCTGTCCGCCGTCTTTTCCATATCCGTCGGTATATTACTGAGGGGCGTAGAGGAGAGTACGAAGCGGGGCTGTGCATTGCCGTGGGAAGCGGCAAAACGGCAGGTGGATGTATTGGTAACGGGTGTGGAGAGCTGTGTCAGCAGATCATTCAGGTAGAGCGTTTTCTCTCCGTCGTACACAAAGGAGAATGTATAACGGTCATCCTGATTTCCGGGGATGAAACCGATGACGGTATTGTCCGCATCCGGCACACAATGAATCGCCGTTTCGCCGTCCTCCGTCTGTGCATATAACTGCGGTGCTTCGGGATAGCCGAACATCTTATGGGCATCCCATCCGTTCTCGAACGTCTCCGAGAAATCCTCCCTGATAAAGATCTTCAGTTCGTCCGCCCATCCGTTATCGCCTTGTACACGGATGGAGAGTTGCTCCATTTCGTTGTTCTCCGTCTCCGTGCGGCGCGGCGTTTTATTGGGTTGGATGCGTTCGTGTGTGGCATTGTCCTGCACCAGTCTGCTATAATCGAGGAGTAGCGCAGGGTCTGCACCGGTAGTATAGACGGAAAACGATTGCATAGACGGGATGACGGCATTACCTGCCGTACCGATGGAATAGGTGGAATAGTTACCTGGCGTATCACCCGAGCCACCGAGGCCTTGCGACGGACTACCGGCGTTGAAGATATAGATGGTTGCTTCCACGGCAGTAAAATCCGATGCTTGGAAATTGGCAATCTTGATTGGTGCCACCCAGCTATTGGCAAGTACGTTCTCGTTATTCGCCTTTGTTTCTCCGTTATATACCAATGCGGGTGTGGAGGAAGCATTGAGCGTCACATTATTATTGGATACCAATGTACCCTCCATGTTATAGACAGTACCTGCATCATAAGCTGTAATGAGGTTATATCCCTGAAAGGCGTTGAGTCCGTCACTTCCGTTCAACCGTGTCCATCCCGGCACGCCGTCTGTATAGGAAATCTGATACATCCAAGAGTTGTAGTACTGGTACAACATAGCGGGACGATTGCTGAAGGGGGTGCCTATATACTGGTTTACGGAAGTGTTGTCACCGCTAGCACCGTGTGACTTGGTATAGAAATCCACCGTAGCCTCTCCCGGCGTGCCGGCCGCGCCCCATACGAGAGTGCCGTTGCCCGTAGAAGCGGACGCTATATGCAGTGTAGCCGTGGTGGTTGGAGATTTAGCGGCGGTAGTCAGATCGTAGTTCTGTATATCCTCCGTGACTACCACCGCAGCCGATGCAGGGACGGTGAGCGAGCCAGACTCCGCTATCTTGATACTATACGGACGAGTCGTAGCGGAAGCAGGAGCCACTGCGGGGCGGAGCAGTACTATATCCTCTCCGTCTGTCGGTACTGCGTCGTTCTGCCAGTTGGAAGCGGTGTTCCAATCCGTGCCAGCTCCGTTGTTACCATTAAAATAGTGCATCTGATATTCATATGCGCCTATATCAATCGTACCATCCTCCGTCCGTCTCGAGCCGTTCAGGTCAGTACTTCCAGTAGCATAGGTATTGGTGCCTGCGTTCTTCATAGGAGAAGAGGCTTTCAGCGTGAAATCCCCTCCGGTCGCATTGGTGAATCCAGGCGTAGCATCCAAAGAGAGATAACTTCCCCATCCAGATGGCACATTACCCTGGATTGCATTATTGGTGCGCGTAGTCCAGTGAACAAGTGAGGAGTTAATTTGCTGTGGTTGTACCTCATCACCCGCTTTGTTTCCCCAAACGATATTATTTACAAATTTCCGGTCTCTGTCTGCACTTGCAGAACTATGGACACCGCAGTATTCCTTATCCGTATCGGTTTTCCCTTGCTTATTACCTACAATTGTACAATTGATGATATTATGCAGCTCCACTCCCACTCCACCTACGCTACCTGCGGCAGTATTTCCATAGATGAGACAGTTCGCTATTGTGCCATCACTACTCGTTCCATTGAGACGCACGCCTCCGATGTCCCCGCCGGAGTGATTATTACGAACGATACAATTGTACATATTCCCGTCTAAGTTCAGTTGCACACCGCCTGCGGCATTATTGGTGGTTCTATTCTCTTCGATGAGAGAGTTCTGAATCGTACCCCGTATACGCACCCCTCCGCCATGGGTCGCGGTATTGTTACGAATAATACAATCATCCACCATCACAAGGTCTCTGCTGGATAGAGTTGTTTCCGAACCGACGCCGCCACCTAAGCAGTTTCCTTCAGGGTAGGAGAAGGTGTTGTTTTGGATGAGGCAGTGCTTCACCTGTCCATTCTCTTTGAGCGCCACGCCCGAACCGATATTTTCCGAACCGGGCGAAGTCAGGTTGCCATTCTGGATGGTGAAGTTCGACCAGATAGTCATTGTACTGAAGCTAGACGGCTGATTCAGTACCCGCCCGGATCCCTTTGCGTCCAGGATTGTCGTATAGTCTGTTTGAGAGGTGAAAGATTCGTTCCATCCGCCAGATAGTTGGACATTCTCTTTCATCGTAAAATTGCCGTAGAACGTACCGGCTTGCACCTTGACAGTATTGTTTGGGTAGGTATTGTTAATAATATATTGCAGGTTTTGCCCTACAGGAACAGTTCTGTCTTCATCTATCCACTGGCATTCAAAAGCGCCTATATCCACATAGTTCCCGTTCTGACGCGGGCCGCCGTAGCAGTCCAGTGTACTTTGTTCGTCAGTATTAACACCGGCGTTGATTAGCGGCGAGGCTGCCAGTAAGGAGTAGTCGCCGACAGACGGATTGGTGAACTTGGGAGCCTTGTCACTCCCCGAATCCGTAGTATTGTCGCTTGTCAGTTTTAAATAGGAAGTATTAAAGTCATTCGGTACATTGCCCTGAATAGCATTATTGGTAGCAGTAGCGTACTTACAAATTTTGTAGCTTACTTGCTGGTCCTGCACCACACCATTGGCTTTATTGCCCCAGACGACATTATTGACGAATTTATTGGTGTACTCAGTGTTGTCATTCTCCGAATCGAACCTGATACCACAATATTCTTTGTCGTTGTCATTCTTAGCCTGGTTGTTATTCACTACGGTACAGTTTATTACTTCATCGAGTGTTTTTTCCAATGCAAGCCCGGCTGTTTTTACACCACACCTATTGTCGGCTATGAGGCAGTTGATGAGTTTGCAATTACCATACGCTCTAACGCCGCCGGCATCTTGAGCTGCATAGTTATTGCGGACTATACAATTTTTCAAACGTCCCCACCTCAAATACACACCTCCACCACCTTTTCCTACAGTAGATGTTGTAGCGGTGTCGCTTTCTATAATACAATTGGATATGGTTGATTGCGTAAATACACCACCGCCCTCGGCAGCTTTGTTGTCTCTAATCACACAATTCTCCGCAACGATGTCATCATGCCGATTATCACAATCTTGCGCCAGACCTCCACCTATACTTGATGCATTTATGTTATTCTGAATAAGACAATCTGCTACCCGACTATTGCCATACAGCAGCACACCTGCTCCTTTTTCATCGGTTGTCAGTTTACCATTTTGGATTGTCAAATTGGACCAAATGGTAAGTTTAGAAAAAACGGAATTATTTGCGCTTCCACCAGACATTGGATGGGTTACTACCCGCCCGGAGGCGTTGCCGTCCAGGATGGTACCGTATTTCGTTTGTGAAGTAAAAGATTCATTCCATCCACCGGAGACATTGACTCCATCTCTCATCGTAAAATTGCCATAGAACGTACCGGCTTGCACCAGTAGCCTGTCACCTGAGGAGGCCTTATTGATTGCGTCCTGCAAATCAGCACCTACTCTCACTTGGATATCAGTAGCCATCACGGACAAGCCAGTCATCCCGCAAAGGATTAAAAAGAATAGTTTGTTTTTCATGAGGCTTATAGATTTTTCAGGGTTAAATGGGTGATACCTTATGTATTATTTGCGTGCGTACACGTACACGACCGTGTCATCGGCTATGTGGTAGTTCAAATCCGCTGCGAGACACATCACATCCAAGATATTCCGCAGCGAGGCATGTCCCAGATAGCCGGTGAAGCGCTCTTGTTTGAGTGCGTCATTGGTGATGACCAAGCGGATATTATAATTTCTTGACAGCTCTGCTGCTATCGTTTCCAGTGTCTCGTTATTGTACTTGATTTCACCATTGAGCCAGCATGTGTAATCGCTCCCGGGAACTGATCTCTTGCTGAGAGTCTTGGCACGGCAGTCATAGACGACGCGGCTGTCCGGCTCCATAGTCATCTCGGCCTCATTGGCACGTACACGCACCTTACCTTCCGTAAGCACGATCGCCACCTTGTCCTCGTCGGTATAATGCCGCACATCGAACGAAGTCCCAAGGCATGTCACATCGACCTCTCCCGCCGTGACCACGAACGGATGATTCTCATCCCGGGCTACCTCAAAGAACGCTTCGCCGTCCACCGATACGCGTCGTTTGCCGTCCGGCATAGCCGTAGTGTAACGGAGGGTTGTCTGGGCATTGAGCGTCACCTGCGTGCCATCGGGCAGGGTAATAAGGCTATGTTCCCCCATACCGGTCGTGACAACGATGTCACGAATCGGATTATTTGAGATTGGAGATTTGAGATTTTGATTTTGGATGCCAAAGAGGATCCAGCCGAGGGCACCGGAGATGATGAGGATGAGCATGACGGCAGCTATCGACCAGCAACGACGGCTGATTAAAGGACGCTGTGTACGCGCGTAAACATTATTTAGAATACGCTCGCGTATGGGTTCGGGCATGCCGCCCTCGGCAAACTCGATGTCCGCCCGAAGCCAGCCACCGAGTTGTTCGTCCGCATGGAGTTGATGCAGCAAGGTCTCCCGCTCCTCAGCGGTAGCATTACCTGCCAGATATTTCTCGAATAATTGTTTCATTGAATTTTGCCTTTCTACCTATAAGACAGCCGAGTGCGTCGCATCCCCTAATCGGGAGGAGGATTTTTTAATCATTTAATCTTGCTCGTAGTTCTTTGAGGGCGAGGGTGATGTGGACCTCAACCGTTTTCTCACTGATATGGAGGGCGGCTGCGATCTCTTTGTTGGTCTTATGCTCAAAGCGGCTCATGGTGAAGACACGTTGCCGCATAGGAGGCATGTTCGAGACAACTTGCTTGAGGTAGTCTTCGAGGGAACGCGCGTTCTGCCTGCTCTCCGGTTCGGTAGTCTCCTCGGAGCCATGCTGCATGACATACTCCTCATAGACATACCGAACCATATCGTGCTCGCAGTAGTTCAGGAAGATATGCTTGGCGGTGGAGAAGAGGTAACCGAGAGCCGCTTGCTGGTCACGCAGTCTATCCCAATGCTCCCAGAGGCGAACGAAGGTCTCCTGCACAATCTCTTCGGCGAGGTACGAATCTCCGCCGGTCAGGCGCAGGGCAAAGCCATAGATATGGCGGCTATACGTGTCGTATAGTTGCTCAAACTCGCGTTTTCGAGCGGCTGCCATATGATTGCCGAATATGCTCATTCTATGAATATGACAGTTGAGATGGGCATATCCCCTAATCGGGGTGTGATTTTTTAGAAAAAAAGCGCAGGATCTGTATTTTGTTACTTGTCCTGCGGTTCAGAGGCTCTGCTACAAGCTTTGTTATAACCGAACAAGCAACACAGAACCTACGCTAAAAAAGTATATCAATCTCCCACTGCCGGGAGCATAATATACCCTACGCATATATCTATTGTTGCATTGCTTTGACTATAACAATTTGGAATGTAGCAGTTTTCCGAACCGTCAAAACACGCGCTAATAAACGCTTTTTATGTAATCGCTTATATCACCAACGATCAGAGCGGAAAGGATCTATATGCACCCATTCGGGTGCAAAGATACTGATTTTTTCGCAAATAACCAAATTTTTCGTATAAAATCGTAAAGAAAACTATATTTTGAAACGAAATCAAAGGGGAATAGCGGAGAAGTGTCGGCATCTAGCCGACGTAATACGAAGAAGAGATACTACACGCCGCATGGGCTACATCCGCATTGAGACCTCGCGGGCGGGGCGGCATCTTCCGCGGCCTAACGGAGATCAGGATATTGGGCTGCGTATGACGCGGGTATGCCGGACGCGAGGGTAGAACTACGGCACGAACGTGGAGAGAGTACCGGCGACGCGCGATAAGTGATCACCGTCTACACCGCGAGTCATCGCCCTACAAGCAAAAGGAGTGTAAGGGTATAGCAAGGGTATAGCAAGGGTATACGATTAACTGGAAGTTAGGCGGAAAATAAAAGGTGAAAGGTGAAAAAGAAAGAAATAAACCGGCATGAGATGCCGGGTCAATGGAAAAAGAAAAATTAAAAGGCCCACTGTTGTTGTCAGTGAGCCATGGTAGGAATCAGATTGATTATACGCTGCAAGAAAATTAGAAAAATACAAACAAAGCCCGCAGTTACGGAGCGCAGACAAAGGCCGGGATGTAGGGTTCGGCGACGGTGCCGAGGCATTCGTCGTTGAGATAAGGGAAGGCATCCTTGTGCTCGAAGAGGTTCTTATAATGCGCAGAGTAATAACGCAGGGTAACAGAGGACGGGGTAACGCCGATAGGCGCACCTATATAGAGGTAGAAGAGCCCCTCATCCGGAGAGGTCACGCCGAGGCATATATCGCCGGAGAAAGCAGCCAAGAGGTCGGTGTCATCCAGCACGAAGTCCTTTGCGATATTCGGGTACTGGGCCTTGAGGTCCACCTTGACTACAGCGGTCATGGAGGAGGTGAAGTCGAACTTCTCCGGCGCCGTCCACGCGGGACGGGCGACGCTTCCATAGAGCGTTGTCTGCGGTTGAGGGTTGTCCGGTTCCTTCTCGGAATCCTTCTTGCAGCCTGCAAAAGAGACCGCTAACACGGACAGAATACAGAGTACAGAATACAGACTGAATTTGTTTCTTCTACAGCTTTTTGCCGGTAATGTCATATTTTTCATTGTTTCGGATAATTATTACGTGGTTGTCTTCGATGATTTTGTAAGGCCTATCCATCGGCTTCAGTACGATCGGAGCGCGGAGCGAGCCGTGGTGACTATCGGCAGAGTAGTTGATTGTTCCGCAAACAGGCACATAGGTCTCGCCGTCCATTTCGAAGCGCAATTCGCCAATTTGGTCGGACTGAATCGTGATGAAGTAGAGAGCCTCCTCTTCAATCGTGATTGGGGCAGCCACGGCTGCGAGTTCATCGCCCACATAGACCCTTAACTCCTTCACTCCTTCATTCGTTAACTCGTTAAGCTTCGCGATCATCGTCATGTTGGTCGAAGCCTTCGGGTTGGTGAACAGGTCTGTGTTCTGTGCTCCGAGGTCATCCTGGAAGCGGTCTTTTATCTTCTTCGGTGCCGATGCTTTATGCGGATAGAAGTTCACCGTTACGGTGCCCTCTTCCATGCGGCGCATGAGATATCCTTCGCCCGGTGTGAGGGCCGTGAGGTCACCTACCCAACGATCGTCATCCGAGAAGACGGCAAAGCGGTTTTGCGCCTTGATCAGGTCACCCGTCGAAGCATGGTCGTAGTAGTCAGACATCGCGTCGCGCAGCGTCATCACCTGGCTGAACATACAAGGCAGTGCGTTCCACTGACCGTTACCTTTCAGCGTGATGTGCATCGAGTCTTCCGGCAGGGTAAAGCCAAACAGGTGCATACTGTTCTCCTCGAACGAATTGACCATATACATCTGCCAATAATCGAGGGTCTTGAGCGATCCGACGAACTTATCTGCAGTCTCGCTATAAGTGCAGAACTTGCGTGTAGCCGGATTCTTGATCAGGTCGCCTTCCGTCCATGGCTGCTCTGCCGTGATCGCCGTGGACAGGGCGGCAGGTATATCCAGATAGGTAGATATCCAGCTCCATCCCGGATTGAGTGCGATAGTCTGCATCTCGCTACCGCCGGCCTGCAGTTGTACGGGATCATCCTTGCCGCAACCATAGACAGCGCCGTGCGCAAAGAGGACGAGCGTATCCGGTGTGAGGTTATAGACCTTACCCGTAGCGGCTTTCCACAGTTGGAAGCGGATCGGCTTGTTAGTCAGTTTTTCGCTGCCGTGAACCGTGAGATAGAGTTCGCCATTGTCGGTGCAATGGGCTGCGCCTACACAATCATTGTTGTATATAGCGAAGACATAATCCTCGGGTGTGGTGTTGACTATCGTCTTGTCGGTCTTGTTCAGGATCACATTGCCGCACAGCGACATATTGAGCGGATAGCTATTCAGATCCACGTCGATGTAAGGCGGTTCGGTCTCCTTGGCTATCTCGAGCAGTAGCGGTTCAGCCAAGCCCTGATCGTCGGTGAGGTAGATCATCTGCTGGTGCGTACCGATCTTGAGTTCGGCAGCCTTGATGGTGAAAGTGACGGTCTTCTTCTCCTCCGCTTCGAGGGTACCTTGTGCGGGCGATGCGGTGAGCCATTTGGGCAGGTTCTCGATGGTGAACTGGCGGGTCATGCCGGTGGTATTGGTGATGACCATCGTGAAGGGGTGTGTCTGCTCGTCGTCCGTCAGTTTCTCGCGGTGGTTCCGGTCATTCCAGATGACGCTGTTGAGGTCCACATATACCGTCCATGTCACGGGCGATTGCAAACGGTTGCCGTTGAGGTCCTCCACGTCGCGCACGGTGAGGTACATCGTACGTTTGTTGATCTCGCGCGGTTGCGACTTGATATTGATCATGAGGTCGGACAACTGGTAGTTCCACGTGAAGGGCAGTTTGGTGAGCTGACCACGGTCACGTACCGGCGCACTGTTGCTCTTGTCCGCCTGTGCGCTGAGATCGTCCATCAGCAGCGGTTGCACTTTGTTCACCGTATTGCCGTTGGCGTCCTTGAAGACACGCTGGTTATTGGGTGTGAACACGAGTTCCATCACGCCGGATGAGTTGCGCTTTACCTGGGAGAAACAAAGCAGGTTGATCAATCCCATCTCCTCGCCATTGGGCGACTGCAGATAGAATTCATTCACCAGTTCGGACGGCAATGCCTGCTCGAACAGACATACGTCGTCGAGGTTTCCTTTCATTCCTTTGGCGAGCCATATCTTGGTACCGCTGAGTGCGCCGGTCTCCAGTGCGGGGAAGAGGAGCACTTTCTTGCCGTCGATAGCGATCGAACCGTTGTTGAAGGTACGGGAGATGACGAGTGCGCAGTGATGCCAGTTGCCATCGGTGAGGTTAGCTGTAGTCATCTTATGCTCGGTGCCGGACCGGAACGAAATCTCGCCGTCGTGCAGCGCTATCTCCATCGTGGTCGAATCGTTCATCGACGTACCGAAGAGCGAGACGGAGTCTTGCTTACTATTGTTACTGCGGAACCAGAACATCAGCGTATAGTCTTCGGCTGCGCTACGGCTGAAGAGTGTCGGTTGCAGCAGCACGGGTGAACCGTTGGTAGCCAACGACAGGCCTTGCGGACGCGTCCAACTCAGTCCCCGGGCAAAGAGGGTTGCGCCGGTAGCCAAGTCAGACAGCTCGGAGCCTTTGTTCTCGTTCATGGGATAATAATCGAGCAGTCCGTACTCGTATCCGGTGAGGCGGCGCAGATGGGTGGTGCTGATTTCTGCCGGGGTCAGGGCTTTGGTCCATACGCGCAATTCCATTAAATTGCCTTGGTAGAGGCTGGTGCTGTCAATAGTAGCACCCACCATGATGGGAGCGGCAAAGTTCATGAGCGACCATTGCGTGGACGGGTTATCCGTGATATCCATTGTTCCAGCATAAAAGCGCACCGTCTTTTTCTCGGAATCGTACACCATGATGACGCGTGTGAAGTCGGTAGCAGACAACTGACCCATGGGTTTGGATTGCTTGGTCTCTGCCACTTTGTTATCTTCGACCACGGTCAGTTTGAGACGGTTGTCGGCGGTCAGGCTGAGGGAGAAGTTATACTCCTCGTCTCCATGCGAGAAGAGTGCCATCTCGCGTCCCTTGACGGAAGGCTTGATGAGCATGTCTATACTCAGGTCGGTGAGAGACAGTTCGCGCTCTGCTTTCGTACGGGCATAATGACCGCTCTGTCCATCGAAATAGAGCGAGGTGGTCTGCGTGATACCCGTGTTGTTGGTTACGCCGAGGATCTGGAAGTTATTGTCCTCGTCCAGCCAATTACCGGCGATGGGTTCGCTAAAGCGCATCGATATATTGTCCTTGAGCGTCAGGATACCGTTGGCGGGACTTGCCTTGCCGAACAGTACGGGCGGACGGGTGTCTTTCGTACCGCTGATGACAGGCGAAGCCTTGCTGACGAAGCCCGAGCCGTAGCGGCAGTAGGAGACGGCACGCAGGTCGTAGTTCAGTTCTTTCGGATCGCGCTCGCCGTAGAAGCGGAAAGCTTGGATGCGGCCGTTCTCTATCTTGGCTTTGTTGCCTGTCGCCTTGTTATACAGGCTGTCGTCGGCATAGAACGAGCACTGGGTTACCCATGCGTCGTTATTCTCCGTCGAGAGCTTGTACTGGAACTCGATATGATCGAAGTTCTTATGATGGATATTGAAGCCATCGATGGTAACGGGCAGGTAGTAGCCTACCGAGTCGCGTGCCGACAGGGTATTCATCACCCATTTATCGCGCGGATAGGCGATGCTGACGGGCGAGGACTCCGGCATATAGTGGACGGATAGTTTCGCATAGGCACTGATAGAGGCACAGGTAGTGGAGGCCAACTTCAGCGTCAGGTCCTCGTAGTCATCCACTATACCCCGTTGTATCTGCAGAGTCTTGACGATGGGCACTCCCGGTTCGCAGAAGAAGGTGAGCGTCGAGGAGGAGGTCAGCGGTTCGCCGTCGATGAGCAGGATTGCACCGTTGGGGTTGGATTGGGGTTCCACCGAGAGCGAAAACACCTGTCCGCGTGCGGGTCGTCCGTCGGTATTGAGGTTGTCGTTGACGAGCGTGAGGCGGAAGACTGCCGATTGGTCGGCCGGCACATTGCTGATAGAGTACTGGTCGAGCGTAATCTTCGGGTTCTCCATCGGCAGGGTGGCATTACCCAGCACAAACTGACCGGGATAATACCACTGCGTGCGTGCTTCGCCTTCGTAGGGACAATGGCTGGTTCCACCCTCCTGGAAGAAGATGAAACTACCGTATTTCTCTTTCTGTGCAGGACGGGTAATGAAGTTGGTGAGTTCTGCCAGTTTCTTCCGGAAGAGGGAATCCTGCTCGGAGCGATAGACGCTGACGGTCGTATTGGCAAAACCATCGGGCGCGATGGTAAAGCCTATCTTGCGGGATGCGCTTTCGTTGTTCCATGAGCCGGAACCGTCCAACGACAAATCTAACACCGGACTCCATTCGGTCTTCCATTGTGTGCCGGCCGCTTTGCCTTCAACGGCGGTACTATTATTCTTGTCTTCGGTGTATGTTTTGCCTGCGGAATATTTCTCAATAAGGTCTGACAAAGCCTTGAAATATTCATTTGTAGCGCCTTTTGCTTTATTGACAAGCGCATTGCCGGCATTGTTAAAGAAGCCTCTGAGATTGGCTAGATCCATACCGAAGGAGACATTACCGGACGCGGAGTACTCGCCGGAGAAGGTCTCGCTATATTCGTGGCTGGTACCTCCGCTGACGGAATAAGTGCCCACTTTCTTGCCGGACTGGATGGCGGTGACTTTATCCTTCTCATTGGTAGCGAGGATAGCCACCCATTTGACGAGTACGGCATTGATGGCACAAATGCGGTCGGGTTCGTTGTAGTCGGGTTTGTTCGTCGGGGTGATAAAGCGATACACGGTGCCTATCTCGTCGTCCTTGGTAGCACGGTTCCAATAGACGGCTTTGCCTTGTTGGTTAGCGATGCTCTGAGCGGTAATTGAGTCAGGCGCATCAATGAGCAAGGCATTCCGTTCGCGGATGAGTTTGGGTATCAGAGTATTGGCAATATAATCCTGTGTATAGGCGAACTGTGTACCCATCTTTCCGCCGAGGACAGTCTCCTTGGCGATAACGAAGTGGTAGGTCTTGCCGTCCGCGCCGAGCGCCGATGCGATTTCCTTGATATACCCGGCTTGGATAGCGGGCTGACGGAGCAGGTAGGTGCTGTCGTCAATCACGCGCACAGCACGCACGGTACCGTACAGCGCCTCGTTGGTATGGCCGATGAACACGTCGCCCGATGCACCCACGAAGGATGGGGAGGAGCTGGTGGAAATCTTCTCGGTCGTGGTATACGTACAGGTGTTGGTGCGGCTGTATTTTCCGGACAGCACAAGCGGCAGGGTGAACTTATAGGATTTGCCCACAGAGCTGATGAGACCGGAATAGGTGGTAACCGCTATGACACCTACTGACTGGTCGTAAGAGGTACCGATGGTAGCATCGCAGTTCGTACCTATCTTAAAGGCAATGGAGAATGTAGCGGAGGACTTATAGGTAGCGCCTTTCTCCAGATAGCAGCTACTGCCGCTTCCCGGCGGGTCGCGCAGGATATCCAGGACTTGGATGTCAGATTGTATGGCGCGTATGTCGCCGTTCTCGACATTGTTACCGGTCACAAAACCGCGCAGGGCGCAATAATCGGTGTTGCTCCCTTCTCGTTCCACCGACAGGTCGAGTGCACGCAGGGCGTTATCGCCGGTAGCCATGAGGTTGAGGTTATCCACCTCCACATTAATCAGCGCTTCGCCTTTTTCATTCAGGGGATAGGTTTCGGTTGCCGTATTTTTGCCGGACTTGAAGCCGTTGAACACCTTCAGCGTTCCGCCACTAAGGCGTACGCGGTTGCGCGCGTTCAACTTGTTATTGTTATAGAAATAGTCCTCGTACGCGCTCACGCGGAACTGGTAGGTGCGTCCCTGCTGGAAGATAGGATGACCGAACAGGTATTGGACGGTGCCGGTCGAGTCCTTGCTGTACAAGCGGACGGTATGGCTCTGGTCAACGATACTGGATACACCCAGTTTCTCTTCGCCCATTCCGTCTTGCGCCATTCCGTACATCAGCTGTATCATACCTACCTGCATCGGATTGCGGTAGATGCGGTCGAAGCGTGCATTATAGGTAGCATGGCGCCCCATCGAGTCGGAGGTGAGCACGGTCAGCGGCGCATTCGTCAGGTCGAATGTCGGCACGCCCGCCTGCACATCCAGCAGCGTGGCATATCCCGTAGCGGTGGCTTGCGTCACTTTGTACTTCACGGGGAAGAGATCCACCGCGTATTCACCACTGCGTATGTTCGGACGGATAATGATGCGTTTCTGCTCGTAGATGATCTGCGTGCTATCTACGGTGAAATGCAGCGTGTCTTGCGTCAGGTTATCAGGGTTATGCACGATATGGGCGGTGTTGTCGCCTTCGAGTTGGAGCACGAGTTGCAGGTTATCACCGAGGTTGTTCGTACCAAATCCCAGAGCAGGTGGCAGGGCTTGCTGGTCCAGGCCACCGGCTACGCGACCTACGAGGCGCACCTTGGTGCGGTCATAGAAGCGTACGCCGTCGAGCGCTTTGACGAGCGAGAAAGTCGTATCGCCCTCTGTGACGAACAGCCATCCATCGTTGGTGAAGGTGTGTCCCGCTTTGGCCACCTGCAGGCGGCAGGGCATGGACTTGGGCAGCGTAAGCTCAAAATTGCCGTCAATACCGCTGGTATAGATACCCCCGCCACGACGGATCGTATCGCCGTTGAGGATAAAGCATACGCCGCTCACGGGAATCGTACTCATATGGTATAGCACGCGGCCGCTCAGACGCGCACAGCTCGTGTTGACAAAGTCAATGCCTTGCTGTACACAGCCGTTGGCAGCCAGCGTGACGGTAGCCATGCCGGAGGAGGTGCTGTTATAACTGAAGGTGCCGTACTGCGAGGTAGGCGTGACGGTATATTGCGTGCCGTTGCCGTACGGTATGCTGTCGAACAAGAACGCACCGTCGGCACCTGTGACGAGCGTCTTCAGGGTCTGTCCGTTGGCGGAGAGGCTGACGGTCACGCCGGCCATACCGCTGTTATCGGTCTGGTGGATAGAGCCGCTGATCTCGCCGTAAGGCGTACGCCAGCCTTCCGCTGTAGCCGAATGGTCAGTGTGTACGCTCTTGCAGTTGTAGTGCGTAACGACGGTATATTCGTAGTGCTGTCCGGGTACGGCGGAGGTATCGAAGTAGCTGTTGTCCAAGCCGCGATAGATCGTGTCCGGCGAGTTGGTGCTGCCTACCGGCAGACGCATCAGGATATATTGATCCACTGCCGCAGAGGTAGGTATCCATTGCAGCAGCACGCCGCTCTTCCTGTCGCGTGCCGCATCGCCCTTGCTCGCGGTGAACGAGAGGATGCTTGCCGCCTCGTTGAAGTACAGCGACGGGCCGTTGATCGCAACCGGTTGCAGCGATACGGGGTTCTGGAAGCGGATAGATGAGGCACTCGGGTCTATACGTACCTTGTAGCTGTAGTTGGTGCAAGCCATATTGGCCACATCGGTGATGTGAGCCGACCACGAGCCGTCGTCGTTGCGGCGGATACTGTCCTGCGGAACGATGAGCTCCATTGTGGTGCCGGTTTCCTGCAGGGTGCGCATCAGGATGAGCTGTGCGCCTCTGTCCCACATACAACGGCCATGAGCGGCGGAGGGATTAAGCGTACGGAGCAGGCTATCGTGCATCTGACGGAGAACGGTGTCCTTCACTTGTTCCCAACGGGCACGGGCAACATCGAGCGAATACGAATCTGCCTCACCGCTGGGGTAACGTGTCACATTGGCCCAATAGGCCCACTGACCGTTGTATCGGGTTTGCTCCCGCATCTGAATCTCGAGCATCATGCCGTCCAACTGGCTGTCCTGCTCCTGATCCAGGGTGTACGAAGCAAGCACAAAGTTACGATTATAGCCGTTGAAGGTAGCGGTATTGTTGGTTATCTCTACCAGGATATCGTACCTACACGGACCGGGCACGGGGAAGGTGAATTTGTTTTCGTTGCGACGTAACTCTTTCTCGAACCCCGTTTCCATGGAGCGGAACACCACTCTTTCGGTAGCATAATACACCCGCGGGTCGAGGTTAACGATGAGTCGGATTGAATCACGTGTACTGCGGCTCTTGGTGAAGGCAGGTACCAGTTCGCAGTCCTGCAGCGTCACCGTACCCTGATCCATGATCAGCGCATTATCGATCTTCACATTGAAATGAACCTTATGGTTGGTGTCGAACTCCGGATCCTTGGTGTAGTCCGCCTGCGTAGCAGCCAAGGGGGCAAGGAAGTTATGGCGGTACAAAGTAGTGGCTTGAGCGAACGGATGATCCCATTCCCATGCGCCCGTCGAAGCACGGCGCACACGGTAATAGACCGGTGCTGCCGGCAATACCTGCGACTTGGCTATCAGCTTCAGGCTCATGTCGTACAGCGGATCACCGTCCTCGGCGGTGAGCAGGTAGTCGTTCCACACCATCTCGCGGCACACGGTGGTGGTGTCGAGCAGGATACCCGAATCGGTGTTGCGCGTATCATCGGTAAATGTATAGGTGCCTTTGCCCGCTTCCATAGGCTCCAGACCGATGCTCATCGCATCGCTGTAGTCCGCCTTCATGGCGCGCTGAATCTCAAAGTAATCCGTTGTCATCAGGTCGGTGGCCTGCGGGTTGCGGATCGTCCACGACAGTTGGTTCCGGCCGTTATAACTCTCCATCTCATCTTTCTGCTCCGTAGCGCTAAAATCATAGATGCGGTGGAACGCCGGTATATTGATACGGTTGGTGCTGCGCGTGGTGGTGGTGGTCACATCGGCATTGGGCTGCACGGTAAAGGTAGCCTTGAAGCCGCTCTGAACACTGTCAGTAGCCGGCACGATGATCGCGCCGGCGCGGTTGGATATGTTCACCGGTGTCGAATTGAGCGTAGTGGTATAGGACTTGGGCGTCTGATATACGACATACGGAATAGCCACTTTGCCATCTTTCATGGGCGAACCGCTCTCGTCCAGCAGATACAAGTACGGTGACTGCAGCTCAGGCGCCATCAGTTGATCCGAACCGTCCAGACGGTCGGGGAATGTATACCGGAAATTCTTATATGCATTCGATTCTTGGGTATCGTCGGCTTTGTACTTAAAGATATATACATCTATACCTACATAGAACTGCTGGTTGGTCAAGTTCTCCGGCAGATACCAGTCGAACTCCAGATATACCACGCGGTCAAAACTGCCGTCCAGCGATCTCTGGGCAGGCAGGGATACGGAGTGGTTACCCGATCCGGCATCAATCTGCACGGTGCCGCTGGTGGTGCGGGTGATCTTAACGGTACCCATTCCCGCACGCAGATCGACATCGGCGGAACTGTTCACCTTCGGGTCACTGCAGTTCTGCCGATCCGTACTGCGGAAGTACAGTATCTGTGAAGAGCCGCTCCCGGACTGGTTCATGGAGTACCATACATGACTGCCAATACCTAATCGGTAGTTGTTCTGCCAACCGTACGACCAGATAGGGATCTTGAAGCGCACTACGCCGTTGCCCATAGACATCGCGCTGTAGTTGTTGATTTGCTCCAGGAAGTCGTTGTTGGCGTGTACACTCATCGTACACAAAGCCATCATACCTAGTACGAGAGCTACAAAAAATCTGTTCTTCATCATATCATTATTTAGTAAATTGATTTTTCAACATTTAATATCGGGCACAAAATTACAAATAAAATTTCATATATGCAATAAGCGCGTGCATTTTTTTATAAAATGTCGCAATAAATTTACGAATTGTCACAACGGTACTCAAAAAAAAGCGCCCCGAAGGACGCTTTTTTAATTAAGGGCTTGAACGTTCACCATTTAACGCACTTCAGTGCCTAATATGTTGAATACCTTGCCATCCGGACGGATGAGATAGATATGGTCGTTGATAAGCACTTTGCGCACGCTTTCGACTTTCGACTTTTGACTTTCGACATCCTCAATGCCCTCTGCGGGATTGAGTTGTATCACATACGGTTCCCACGGGGTGCCGATATGGTTGTCGGAGACGAAGGTGAGGGTCTTGTCTATGACTCTCTCTTCACCGTTGATGACGGTACGGAGTTCCATCGGCTGGCCTGCGCCGTCGCCGGCAATGACGAGGTAATAGAGGCTGTCGGTATGCGCACGGACGGCACCGCGGCACTCACCGCCGATAAATGCCGCTATCTCGCAGGTATCCACTACCGCCTCGCCGTCCATGAGACGAATCGTCATCGTCATGTTGGAGGGGTAAGCGGTGTAGGAATTGAGAATTGAGAATTGAGAATTGAGAATTGAGACCGCTTGCGCTGACAGACTCTTCGCCATCAGTTTGCGCTGGATGCGGCGGATGTTTTCCGCGGGGTCCGGATAGACGAAGGACTTAGCCATGCTGTCGGTGCTGTAATAGAGGTAGCCGTGGCCCGGTTCGAGCGCGGTGAGCGTGCCTTCCCAGCCGTAGAGGTCATAGACGGAAACGCCGGTCTGCGACTTGATGATGTCGCCCTCCTTGGGCTGCACGCCCGCTAGGGCTTCGTCCACCGTCATGGTTGACAGCGGCGTATAAGGCAGCCAGTTCCAGCCGTGCTCTATCATAACGCCCATCGAGTCGGAAGGCAGCCGCTTGCCGCTAACAGAGAGTTGCGGGTCGAGGGTGGCGGAAGCCGTCTTGGCCGTACGCTGGATACGCAGTTTGTACATCCTGTTCACCGCAAGTTTCAGCGGACCGTTGAAGATCGAGCCGGCGCTCTGGCTGAAGGTCTCCTGATCCTTGACGAGCACGTTCCAGCCCTTGTATTGGGGCGTGAAGACATGGTCGCAGTACTCGGACGGCGGCTCTACGCCGAAGGCGATCCAGTTCCAGTTCTCGTGTACCGGAATGAGCTGCTCTACGCGGTCGGACTTGGTCCAGA
>CAJOCN010000011.1 GCA_905233255.1 Paludibacteraceae bacterium | reverse complement strand
TCAGCAACAAGATCGCAAGGACCAAACCGCTCCGCTAATTGGTGAAGGCGACATGTGCTTCCGCTCTCCCCAAGAATCAAAGATTATTGGGGACCCCAACCCGAACAAGCCTACAAACTAACCGCCAAAGGTTTGGAGCAGTACAAAGCTCTAATTTCCTTTGAAGGCTAATGGAAGGACGCTCCGGGTAAAAAGTCCAAAGTATCGATTTTGAAGATCAATGGATAACTTTGTAGCCATAGATTCTGAGACCGCCAACTTCACGCAGTCAAGCGTTTGTTCGGTGGGGTTGGTTATCGTCAAGGACGGCGAGATAGTGGATAATTACTACTCGCTTATCCGTCCGATACCGAACTTCTACAATGCCCGCTGTAGCGAAGTGAATGGACTGCATTTTGACGATACCAACGGTGCGCCCGAATTCCCGGATGTATGGTCTGAGGCGGTGCGTAAGGTGCATGAGTATTTCCCATATATTGAGGACGGAGAAGTGCCGTTCGTGGCGCATAATAAAGCCTTTGACGAGAATTGTTTGAAGGCGGTTTTTCGAGCGTATGAGATTGCTTATCCGGACTATGAGTTTGAATGTACCTTGCTCCGCTCGCGAAAAGTATGGCCGCAGGGACATCATAATTTGGATATCATCGCTCGCTACTGCGGCTACGAAATGACGAACCACCACCATGCCCTCGCCGATGCAGAGGCATGTGCGGTAATAGCAAAACAGATATTATGACTTTCTATATGATTGACCAAATTATTGATTACAACCGCTCATTTGTAGAGCGGAAAGGCTACGAGCCGTTCATTACCGACAAGTATCCCGACAAGAAACTGGCGGTTCTGACCTGCATGGACACGCGTCTGACGGAGTTGCTGCCAGCTGCTCTCGGACTCAAGAATGGCGATGCGAAGATTATCAAGAACGCCGGCGGACTGATTCTCTCGCCGTTTGACTCGGCGATGCGCAGTCTGATTGTAGCGATTTACGAACTGGGCGTAGAGGAGATTATGGTAGTGGCGCACTCGCAATGCGGTGCGTGCCACATGAGTTACAGCCATTTCCACCATGTCATGAAAGCACGAGGCATCAAAGATGAGACGCTTGATGTGATTCGTGAATGTGGTATAGACCTCAACCACTGGTTGGAAGGCTTCCGCGACACGGAGACTTCCGTCCGCAAGACCGTCAAAACTATTCAAACGCATCCGCTCATTCCGAAGGACATCACCGTCCGCGGTTTTATCATCGATTCTGTTACCGGTGCATTGGAGGAAATTAGATAATGGCTCAGAAGATCCAGAAAACGAATGTATGTCGGCTGCTGGATGCGGCTGGGATTCCGTATGAGTTAGTCGAATACAAGGTGGATGAGTCCGACCTGAGTGCTACGCATGTTGCGCAGCAGTTGGGGGAAGATGTGGATGCTGTCTTCAAGACCATTGTACTGGAGGGAGACAAAACCAAACATTTCGTGTGCGTTGTGCCGGGTGCATGTGAGGTGGACTTGAAGAAAGCAGCTCGCGCCAGCGGCAATAAGTCCTGCAAACCCATTCCGCAGAAAGAACTGCTACCGCTCACCGGTTATATCCGCGGCGGCTGTTGCCCGATCGGAATGAAAAAGCCCTTCCCGACATACATCGACGAGACGTGTCTGCTGCATGAGAAGATATATGTCTCTGCCGGACAGCGTGGTATGCAACTCCGCCTCACGCCGCAAGACCTGATTAAATACGTACCATTAGAAGTTAGCGATTTGATATGAAATGACTATATGCTACTAATCCGTGAAATAATAGCAGGCAAGAAATGCGTCATATACGCAGACGAACAGCCGCAAGTATTGCTCATTCAGCCGGTGGGCGAGCATGAGAATGTTACGCTGGATGCGGAGATAGAGGCAATCAGAGAAGCGGTGCATGTGCCGTTTGTTTTTGCCGGTTTTGCGATAAGCGACTGGGAAGAGGAACTTACGCCGTGGCATGACCCGAATATCTCTCCGCGTGAATCTGTGGGTGACCATGCTTTTGAGACATTGGGCTTTATTACGGAGCAACTGATAACGTTCATAAATGAGCGCTATGGCAAGTTACCGGTGGTGTTAGGCGGATACTCATTAGCAGGTCTGTTCGCACGCTGGGCGGTCTGTAAAGAGGATTGCTTTGACGCAGTAGCTGCCGCTTCTCCATCGCTTTGGATTGTGGCATGGCAAGGCTTCTCAGATGCGCATGAGGTATATGCACGCTATGTCTATCTCAGTCTCGGCGACCGCGAGGAAATCACGAAGAACAAAGCCATTGCACAGGTGGGCAATAACATCCGTTGGGAATACGATCATCTGCAACGCACAATAGGTCCCGACCATTGCACGCTCGTCTGGGAAAAAGGCGGGCATTTCGTTACCCCTCATCTCCGTCTTGCCTGTGCTTTCGCTTGGTGCATCAAGGCACTGTTCAAGTAAAAACCAAAAAAGACATCCCGAAGGATGTCTGGGGGGTGGAGAGTGGGGCTCGAACCCACGACACTCGGAACCTCAAATCTGTTTTCGTAACTTGCTGAATATCAGCCGTTTAACAATTCAGTTTAATATCGTTTTTCCCCCGTCTCGGGACATTTTTGGGACACTTTTTTACACAAAATGAGGCAACTTTTTCCAATAGATAAGTCTCTATATATCAGTTAATTACAGTACCTCCTCGCGCAACTTTTTGCGCACATTTTTGCCAACGATTTGACGTGATTAGGATGATTTTTTAGGGTTTTAAGCACCCAATTGGCACTACACAAACACCATCCGGGCGACGATAGGCATATTGTCCAATACCCGTGACAACCATCATAAATGACGGTGCTTTCATCTTAGTAGTATCAATCTTTGATGCCAAGTCCTTTAAGGTTTTTGCACCTTTTTCTATATTATCTGCCCCACCTATCTTGATTTCTATCAAACCATATGAACCATTACGCCTATGTAGCACGGCATCACATTCCAGGCCATTCTTATCCCGGTAGTGGAACACTTCACCATCCAAGGCATCCGCATAAACACGCAAATCACGAACTGCTAAGGTTTCAAAATAGAAACCGAAATCTATCAAATCATTGATTAAATCTTTAGGACCTAATCCTAATGCAGCTGTTGCTATGCTAGAATCCACAAAATAGCGTGTATCGGTCGTACGAATTGCCGTTTTGCTCCGTAGATTAGGGTTCCACGCGCGCATATCCTCTTCTAAGAATATTTTCTTTAACACTTTCACATAACTCTCTACCGTGTCGTCACTCAATTGGACCTTCTCATTATTAATTACGTCCGCGCGTATAGTAGTATATGGAATTTGTTCACCTTGATTACGTGCCAAACTACGTATGATGCGTAACATCAAGTCCGGATCTCGTTTCACGTCATCTACGCGGTTTATATCTGAATTCACTACTGCCTTTATGTACGCGCGAGAGACATGCAACGCCGCATTTTCAGATAAAGTCAATGCTCCCGGCCAACCACCTCGGCATGTTAGAAAAGCAAGGCGATCTAAATCAACAGAAGACGTACCCTCCGGCATAGCGCCGTCAAATAAGTCGGTTATACTCACGTCACCGGTACTATCTCCTGATTCCCATAAGCTCATCGGTCGCATAGTGATCCAGTCAAATCGTCCTGCTCCGCTATGAAACATCTTCTCCTTATCTTTTTCTTTAGGCACAGCCGAGCCGGTAAAGATGAATTGTCCTACATGTTCATCACGATGATCTACCTCAAATCGTGCTGCATCCCATAATTCAGGAGCTAACTCCCATTCATCAATTACACGCGGTGTCGCTCCTGCCAAAAGTTGTTTGATGTTTGTTTGTGCTAAAGCAAGGTTTTGTACCTTTTGGGTCGGATCATCCATATAGAGTACACTATTAGCATGGTGAACAGAAGTCGTCGTCTTTCCGCACCATTTTGTGCCTTGTACTAAAACGGCACCTAAAGCTTCTAAACTTTCAGCCAATAATTGGTCAGCTATTCGCGGTCTGTACTCACTCATCTCACTATTATTTTGTAGTTATCGTTCGAGTGATTTCTATCATGAGATAAGAAATCCGCTGCAAAATTACTAAAAATAATTGACATACGCAAATATTTTTCAATATTTTTTCAATTTTAATCACCGAGTTGGCGCATTTTTAATCACCGAGTTGGCGCAAATTCGATCGGTAATTTGGCGCAAATTCGCTCGGTAATTTGGCGCAATTCTGTTTGGGAAGATGGCGAAGTTTGATTTTAAAATATGACACATATAAAAATACATTAAGGCACATTTTTTGCTATAGAAAAATGAACGATTTGAGTTTATCGGTGTATGCAGTAGTGAGAGCGCACTCAGAAAAACAAAATATTAACCGATAAAATACAAACTTATGCAGAAGAAAATCATTATTCTTGCAGCCGTTGTTCTTTCTCTTGGCTGCATCGGGACACTCCAAGCGTTCACGCATCAGGAAACGCAAGAGCCCCAAGAAATCCGCGGTATTGTAGTAGATGAGTACGACGCCGCATGGTATGAACACCAGCAAACCCTCTGGCAGAAGAAGGCGCAAGCCAACCCATCCGACGAGCACGCTTGGGAACAGTATTTCAGTGCTGCGCGTTATGCCGACATGCTCAATGACCAATACGGCATGACCGACCGCAAAAAGGCGGTATTGGACGAAATGGCAAAGCACATCCCCAATTCGTTCACGTATAACTTGGCCATGTATCAGACTGAGCGCGACATGCAAGGAGCGGACGCTTCCCTGTGGGCGGAAAAAGCATTGCAGCAGATTCCGGCAGACATAGGACGGCAGAATACAACGATGCTGATTGCCTATCTGGTGTTGAAAGGTGAACTGTCCGATGCGGACAAATCCACGCTGCACACGCTTGCGCTGTCGCTCTACAAGAACAATGCGTACCCGTCCTATTTGCTCCGTTACGCGGACAACTGCCTGCGCGGAATGGAATCCGGCGCGCTCTACTTTGAGAACGGCGATGTCTCGTTCTATGCTCCTCTCATTCTGCAAGAGGCATTGGATCTTCACACCGATAAAATCATTATTCCTATATCTTTCCTGTGGTTGGACACCTACCGCGATGCCTTATGCCGCAAGCTGGGTATCAAGCCGTTCGAAGTCACCAAAGATTACGCAACCATGGAGAATGGGAACGAGGTGTATTTGCAGGATATCGTAGAACATATCATCAAAGAAAGCCGCCGCCCTGCTTATTTCTCTCCGCGTGAATCGCTGGCCAAAGAGAACGGTCTGAGCCGGAAACTGTATAACGAAGGCTTGGTGTTCCGTTATTCGACGCACAGTTACGACAACATGGCTGTTGCGATGCGAAATGTGGAAGAAAAATACCGAATGGACTATCTGACAGAGCCGCTTTATGTCAACGAGGGGCAATGGAAAGGCAGCGAACGTATCCAGCTTAACTATATGGTCATGCTGGCGCCGGTTGTCAAGAGTTATAGGCAGGCAGGTGATACATTGCACGCCAACCGCCTGACACGATACCTGAGTGCAGCCGTTGCGAGGACATCGCTCTCGAATGAGGAAAAACAAAAGTATTTCAACCTATTGGGCGACAAGCAATGATAGCACTTTTCGTTAATTATAAATCTCTTTCCGACGGGCAACTCATGGAGCGTGTCCGTCGGAAGGACGATGAACAGGCATTCGCGGAAATTTATCGCCGCTATGCCCGGCTGCTGCAAGGATTCTTCTTCCGGCGGCTTGGCGGCGACGAGGAAAAGGCTTTGGATCATATGCAAGACACATTCCTGAAAGTGTGGTCCTCACGATGGAGCTATTCGGACGGTCAACCCTTCCGCACATGGATTTTCACAATCGCATACAACCTTTGCAAGAACACATATCGGCAAAATCAGCACGAGCAAGAGTATTTGGATTCGCTTCCTGCGGAAGAACCGATAGCGGAAGACAATACGCCTTTGCAACTGGATGCCGCCACGTTTGACAGCGCGCTGCAGCAGGAACTGTCCCTTTTGAACGAGGCGCAGCAGATGCTGTTTGAACTGCGATTTACGCAGGAGTTAACCGTACCGGAAATAGCCGCAATTATTGATATTCCGGAAGGAACGGTCAAATCGCGCCTCAATACATTAACCAAGTATCTACGACTAAAATTAAAAGATTATGAGTAATACTTTTGAATCCCAACTATCTGCTTCCGCAGGCCGTATGCGCGAGCAATCGGAAAGCAATCTCTCTATTCCAGAGACGATTGTTATTCCGCAAAAGCACACCCGTTATTGGGGATGGATAGCAACGCCTGCAGCTGCCGCCGTTGGTCTGCTGATAGGGCTTTTTATTCATCGCCCTGCAGAGCCTAAAGACAATTTCACGGTACCTGTTGTCGTTGCTACGGACCATTCCGGTCATAGTATCATAGACGATGGCACGGATTATAGTTTGTTAATATCGCTATGAAAAAAAAGACATCCCGAAGGATGTCTGGGGGTGGAGAGTGGGGCTCGAACCCACGACACTCGGAACCACAATCCGATGCTCTGCCAACTGAGCTATGACCACCGTATGCGCTCTTGTTTTTCAAAAGCGGGTGCAAAGGTACTGCTTTTTTTTGATATACGCAAATTTTTGAGCGTTTTTTTGCAAAAAAATTGTATATATGGAAAAATTATTGTAACTTTGCACGCTATTTAATGTGAAAATATATATATGAAACGGGAATTACTCTTTCTATTCGCCTTAGTCAGTTCGCTGGCAATAATGGCGCAAAAGCAAAACGCCGCCTATCTGGCGTACATTGAGCAATGGAAAGCCACTGCCATTCAGCAGCAGTCGGATTACGGCGTGCCGGCCGCCATCACGATGGCGCAAGCGCTCCTGGAGTCCGGAGCCGGACAAAGCGAGTTGGCGGTGAACGCGAACAACCATTTTGGCATCAAATGCACAAACGAGTGGTTCGGCGCAGTCTATTATTACGACGATGACAGCAAGGGCGAGTGCTTCCGCCAGTATGGCAACGCTGCGGAGAGTTTTAAGGATCACTCGATTTTCCTGCGACGTCCGCGGTATACGACTTGCTTCGAGATAGCGGTGGAGGATTACGAGGGATGGGCTAACCGCCTCAAAGCCTGCGGCTATGCTACCGATCCCGGCTATGCTCCCAAACTGGTTAAGATTATAGAGGACTACCGGCTGGATACTCTTTATGCTGGTGCACCGAAAACAAGTGCCCCGGCGGCTGCCGCTGCGGTCGCAGCCAATGAGGCGGTCAAGCAGCAGAAGGATAGCGTCAAACCCCGTCCGAAACGTCCGCTGAAAGCAACAGTGGTGCGTCGCTCTGAACCTATCATGGTCATTCATAACGATCCTGAGCCCCCTTATACAGAGCCGCTGACTGCGAAAGAAGAGCGCGACAGTTTTATGCTCATGCACCCCACGAGCCGGTGCAATGGTATCCTCTATGTGAATGCGCGCGAGGGCGACACGTATGCGAATGTCGCGTTCCGTCTAAACGTGCGCGAACGCGATTTGCGTGAGGATAATGACGCCTTAGGTCGTGAGCTCCAGAAGGGCGACCGAATCTATCTCTCCCCTAAGAAAAAAACGAGTTCCAAAGAGTTTGTATGGACCCATACCGGTCAATCGTTATGGCAATTGAGTCAGGAAGAGGGTGTGACGGTCGAATCTATTCAGAAACTGAACGAGCTTGACCCCAGAATACGTACATTCCGTACAAGACAAAAGATATATCTAAAAAAAGTGAAGGAGGAGAATGTCTACCATTAACTCCGTGTCCATCACAGATGCTTTGGTCGGTTTCCTCCGCGAGAGCGGGTTGGAGCAATCTGTGCTGGACGTTCAGATAGAGGAAGTGTGGCCGCAAGTAATGGGCGATGTCGTTAACCACCTCACGCGCAGCGTGGAGGTCAAGAACGGCGTGCTCTACGTCCGCGTCAACTCCGCTGCGCTGAAGACGCAACTCTTCGAGAACCGGTTCGAGCTGGTCCGCAAACTGAACGAGGCAGTCGGCGCTCCGGCTATCCGTGACTGCCGTATTCTGGGTTAAACTGTTATTCTGTTGAACTGTTAAATTGTATTATCCCTCAAACATAGAACATAAGATTGACTTCTCCGTCATCCGCGAGGAGTTGAACCGGCGTTGTTCCTCCTCCTTGGGGAGCGAACAAGTGGAAGCCATGCAGATGGAGACGGACTATGAGGCTGTCTCCCATAAACTGCTGCTGACCGACCAGATGCGTCTGGCCCAGGCGGATCCGATGCTCACGTTTCCCCGCGGTGATATCCATGACATGCGAGAGGCTATCTCGCGGATACGTATAGAAGGGCTTTTTCTGGACGAAGAGGAGTTGGACGCGCTACGTAAGACGCTTGCCTATGCTGCCGAGTTAGAAGCTTTCTTCGGTACGCTGGACGAGGGGCGTTATGCGTGTCTGAAAGAACTTGGCACCGTAGGTAACCCCGGCGCGTTAGGGCAGATGGTCAAGGCTATCGATCGTATTCTGGATCGTTACGGCAGGTTGGCGGATCATGCGTCGCCTGAGCTGGCACGCATACGAAGAGAGATGGTGAACCTGCAAGGTAGTGTCGGGCGCACCTTGGCCTCTATCCTCCGGCAAGCCAAAGCGGACGGATTTGTGGATGCGGACGCTGCTCCCACCATCCGCGAGGGACGATTGGTGATCCCTGTCTCGCCGGGTTACAAACGCAAAGTGGGCGGAATCGTACATGACGAATCGGCTACCGGTAAGACCGTTTATATCGAGCCCCAACAGGTGGTTGAGGCGAACAACCATATCCGAGAATTAGAGGGCGCCGAGCGCCGTGAGCGTGTGCGCATCCTGACAGAGATAACCGGCCAATTGCGGCCGCAGACAGAGGCAATCTTAGAGAGCCAACGGATGTTGGCGCAGGTAGATTTCCTGAACGCCAAAGTGTCTTTGGCAGAAACATTGCATGCCATCCGTCCGGAGTTGGTGAACGAACCGCTGTTGGAATGGTCGGAGGCGCGTCATCCGGTATTGTGGCTGCACTACGCGCCGCAGGGCAAGAGCGTCGTGCCGCTCTCTATCCGTCTCAATGCTGATAGCAATAAGATACTCGTCATCAGTGGTCCGAACGCCGGCGGTAAGTCCGTGTGTCTGAAAACCGTGGCGCTGCTCCAATACATGCTCCAATGCGGTCTGTTAGTGCCGGTAGCGGAGCAAAGCAGGGCAGGACTCTTCGACCAACTGATGATAGACATCGGCGACGAGCAATCGATCCAAGACGAGTTATCCACCTATTCATCGCACCTGCGTAACATGCGTGCTTTCCTGCGTCAGGCGGACGAACGCACCCTTATTCTGATCGACGAAATGGGAACGGGTACCGAGCCGCTGATAGGCGGTGCGATCGCTGAGGCCATATTGAGTGAGTTAGTGCAGAAGGGCGTTTTCGGCATCATCACTACGCACTATACCAACCTCAAGCATTTTGCAGAACAGACGCCGGGAGTGGTCAATGGCGCTATGCTATATGACCGAGGGGCGATGCAACCGCTCTTCCAACTCTCCATCGGGCAGGCAGGAAGCTCGTTTGCCATCGAGATAGCACGACAGACTGGACTCGGCGAGAGCGTGATCAAGCATGCCATCGATCTGGTGGGCGAAGAGCATATTGACTATGACAAGCAGTTGCAGGACATCGCCCGCGACAAGCGTTATTGGGAACGCAAACGGCAATCAATACGCCAGAAAGAGAAAGAGTTGGAGACCCGCGTGGCAGAGTATGAAGAGCGGTTGGCGGGTGTGAAGAAAGAGAAGAAAGAGATTCTGGAGGAAGCACGGCAACAGGCGCAGGATCTGCTCCAACAATCGAACGCTACCATCGAGCGAACTATCCGCGAGATCAAGGAAGCCAAAGCCGACAAGCAGAAGACCAAAGCCGCTCGTGCCAAAGTGGAGAAGATGAAAGAGAAGGTGGCGGACAAAAAGCCGGCTGCCACAAAGAGCACACAGGCGCTGGAGACAAAGATTCCTAAAGTGATGCGCGATTTCTCGGAACTGCGCAAGTTGAGCAAGACCATGGCACAAGCCCCGGAGACGAAGAGCAATATATCCGTCCGCTCCACCGTCCGTCAGCGGACACTCACGTTCGAACGGACACTGGATCTCCGCGGCATGCGCATCGACGAGGCTACGGAGAAACTGATTGCCTATATGGACGACGCGCTGATGGTGGGAGCCGGTGAAGTAACGATCCTGCATGGTACCGGTACCGGAGCACTCAAGCAACTGACAAGAGACTACCTCAATTCGCTCAACCGGCAACGACGCAAGCGCGGACAAGTAGCGCTGGAGTTTGGGGACGGAGATGTGAACCACGGCGGAGCCGGACTGACGGTAGTACAGTTATAAATTACGAATTACGAATTACGAATTACGAATTACGAATGAAAAGGATCTTTTTAAGTATGATGACGGCAGTCCTCGGACTGACGCTCAATGCGACTAATAACCCGGGATTCGGAGACAGGCGCTACACCATCACGGGCATGGCGGAGTACAGCTACAACAAGACCTGGGGACACCATGCCAATTTCGATATCCAGGGCTTGATGCCGTTCAATCCGCATTTCGAGATGGAAGCTAAGTTACAGTTCTCTACGGCGAATGTGCATACAGGCGTCGTGCAGCTGCGGCCTAAGTTTGAGTTGCCGGTGGGTGAGATGTTTCTGGAGACGGATGTGTATTACCGCGGTGTGGCGCGTAACCGGCTCGGCGATATGACTGCCGCTCTCGGAGTGGGGTATAGAATGGATTATGTGTCGGTTACCTTGGGCCTTTATTGTCGCGTGATAGATAACTGGGACCGCTCTCCGCATACGGATGAGACGTTCGTGGTGGAGCCGTTTAACCTGTTGTACCGCGTAGAGGTCTTCTGCCGGCCGCAGAACAACCCATGGAACCTGTCGTTCCTCATCAGCGATGTGGACGACTACCAGATGGAGCGTATGTGGCAACCGCTCTTCGGTATTGGTGCATACTACGATGTAACCGACCATTGGCGGCTGAACTTTGCGGCACAATGCAAACCGACAGGTATGTTCCATCTTGACGCCACGTTCTATGGTGCAACATTCCGGACAGGATTCAGTTACAGGTTTTAGGTAAATTACGAATTACGAATTACAAATTACGAATGAAAAGGAATTATCTCTATATAGCCATAACGCTGGTATTGAGTGCCTGCAGCGAGAATAGTACGCTGGATATGAAGGGTATGTTCTCTCCTAACGGAGAGACGGTCAATACGCGGTTTGAACAATCCATGGCTTACAACAAGAGCCGCGGGGAGATCAGTCTCGATATGGGAACCGACGAATATATCGTCTATGTCTGCACGGACAGTCATATTACGCGTAAGACGCACAGGAATTTGGATTATTTCATGGCTCAATACAAGGCAGAGACTGCTCCGAAAGTAGCGATCCATCTGGGCGACGTCATAGATGCGCAAAAGAACTTTCCTTGTGCTGACAGTATTCTGCATTTCGCGGGTCAGACAATCAAGGATACGATCTTTGTGACGCCCGGCAATCACGATATATACTTCAAACAATGGTCCATCTACCGCGATTATTTCAAGAGTGGCAGTTATTGGTTCGAGACTCGTAACGGAGCAAAGAAACTGGACCTGTTCATATGTCTCGACAGCGCGGAAGGATCGTTAGGCACCGAGCAAACAAAGTGGCTGCGGGAGTTGTTAGAAAGCAAATCCAAAGAAGGATACCGCCGCATGATCGTCTATACACACACGCACTTATGGAAACTGGATATGTCGCAGGGGCACACCTCCAATATGGCACTGGAGGAGACCTACGAACTGACTTCCCTCTTGGGACAATACAAGATACCGTACGTGTGGTGTGGACACCAACACGCACGGCAGTCGGTTTTCTTCAAGGGCGTGAACTACCTGGTGCTCAATGCTACCAAGGACTCCGAGAAAGGACAATCATACATGAAGGTAGAGATGGGCGATGCCGCCATCTATCATTATATTGATTATCCGAAGTCCTCGTTATAATATCTAACTAATCACTAACTAATCACTAACTTATCTCTAACGCTTACCTGCAATTTTTAAAGGCATTCTTGCCGATCTCCACTGCGGGCGAGAGAACAGGTGTCCGCAGGTATTTGCAGTCCATGAATGCCTCTGCGCCAATCGTGCGCAGAGAGTCGTTCCATTGTACCTCACGCAGGCTGCGGCAACCATAGAATGCGCCATCTTCAATCTGTTTGAGAGAGGGGTTGAGAATCAGTTTCTGGAGGTTGATGCATTGTGAGAACGCGCCGCGTTGCAGCACTTTGAGCGATGCCGGCAGTTGCACTTCCTCTAACATCTTACACTCCATGAATGCTCCTTCCTCGATCATATGAATATGATCCACGAGGGCGATGCCGCGGAGTTGCTGGCAGTTATGGAACGCGCGAACGCCGATACGGAAAGTTGATTTCGGTATGTTGATCTTCTCCAGTGCCAGACATCCGTCCAATGCCTCGTCTCCGATGGCGTATAAGCCGTCCGGCAGGTCAATACGGTAGAGGCGTGTGCAACCCTGAAAAGCCTGCTTCGGGAGCGAGTTGATGCCGCTCGGAATGACTACTTTGCGCAGCACAGCACAGCCGGCAAAAGCCTGCTCGCCGAGGAAAGTGAGTGTCTGCGGCAGTTCGATAGCCTCCAGATTCGCACAGCCGGCAAAAACTCCGGCATCCAACCGCCGCAGATGGGCGGGAAGGGTGATTGCTTTGATGCCGCGGCACATGAAGAACGTAGCGCGCTCGAGTATCTCAATCTTGTCGCTGAGTACCTGTTCCTTGAGGTTCACACAGCCGTAGAAAGCACCTGCGCCGAGGCGTTCAAGGGTCTTAGGCAACATGGCAGATTTGAGTAATCCGCAGTTATAGAACGCGAAATTACCCACCTCGCGTACGGTAGCGGGGATTGTAACATCCGTCAGGTTCTCGCACTGGTAGAATGTAGCCGTCGGGATAACCGTCACGGTCTGAGGAATCGTGACCGAACGGAGACTCTTGCGGTTGGCAAAAGCGCGCTCCGCAATCAGGCGGATGGGAATCTTGTTCTTGAAGATATATTTCGCCGGCAGGTCATTATTGGTCGCCACCAGACAATCGTCGATGATGAGTGCGCCCTTCTTCCATTTCTTCTCATTGAGGTAGATCCCGGAACCGGTGAAAGCCTCCTCGCCGATAGAGGTGATGGTAGCGGGAATAACGACCTTCTGGAGGTTCTTGCAATCGCGGAACGTCTCATGGTCGATGCGCGAGATGCAGGCGGGCAGTTCAACACGCTGAATCGTCTTATTGCCGGCAAATGCCCCTGCGGCAATCAGTCGTGTGCCTTCCGGCACTACGAAACGCGGTTTGATAGTCTTGTCGGTGGCAATCAGAATACTATCTATCCAGAGACAACCGTCTCTCCAATTCTCTTTATTGAGCACGATGCCTGTTCCGTCAAAAGCAGAGCGATAGACTCGCTCAATCGTTTTCGGGAGAACAATGTTCGTCAGGTTCTTGCACCCCTTGAACGCCCTGTCGCCAACGGCTATCACTGTATAGGTGTTCTGCCCGACGATAATCGTCTCGGGGATCAGCAAATCTCCGGAGACCTTCGGGTTAAGACTCACTTCGGCCGTTAAATGGTTGTCATCGACCGAATAGAAAAGATCCTGATACTGCGCATCTTCCGCGTTAACGACTGATACGGCGGCCAGTAACATCAAAGAGCATGTTACCTGCCTGAATATAGAGTTTGCCATCATATATAAATTTACGATTAGACGATTGACGATTGACGATTTGTTCAATGCCCTGCGGGTGGTTGTTCTGAATACCCAAGAGCAGGCAGATTGCGTTCTCAATGAGCCGTTTGCCATCCGTGGTAAGGTAGATAGTCGAATACTCGCTGACGCCGATCATGTACATCGGTTGCGGGAGGGTAGTGCCGTTGCAGTTTGTGCCTGCCGGGAAATAAGCGACGGAGGTGTTGTCTGCTTGCGATTCAGGAGATGCCAATACGGTGAAGCCCTCGGTATTGGTCCAAGTGGAGATAGCCGTAACGGCGTTGGTTGCACATTGCGCGAAGAGTTGTGCCCTTCCGTCCGTGATGGTCACTCCCTCAAAAAGCGGGTGGGAGGCATCGGTCACCGCGATGGACAAGTCTGCGGTATTAACGGCTGTTCCCCAGTTCCAAGCGGTGTTTTTAAACAACCAAGGCTTGAGCAGGACAATTGGTTTGTTATAGCCCTTCAGAGCCGCAAACCCCGCAGCAGTAGAGGCAGGTTTTGAACCCAAGACGAGCACTTCGTAATTTGTATAGTCCACCTTCGGGTCGGTAGCATCGGTCTCAACTACCCACAGGCTATCGTTGGCGCGGAGGTATTTGAGGAGCGGCTTGTCTTCTGCTGCTCCCGGGAGCGTGACGAATGCTACAGCGTGTGTGCCTTCCGGTTGCTCCGTGGGGTATGTATCTTCGGGTGTCTCGGGTTCCGGGTCATGGTGCTCTCCTGGAGTCTCGTAGCAACCGAGATCCGGGGCGTAGCCGTTATAGCCCAAGTTGACATCTATACCGGCATCAATCAGTTTGGAGCTTGCCGCAAGCCGCAAGCATGTGCCTTCCGCATATGAATTATCAGCTGCACGCGGAGCCAGAATCTGGGTGGTGTCCAGCGACTGGAAATCAGCGGCAGAACATGCAAAACCGCTATTCCAGGTGTTATGGTCGTTCGTCACGTTGGTCTTCGATTTCGGCTGGTCGGCATTCTTGCCGCTGAGGCTCACGTTGTTCTGCATATAGTTGGTACCATACGCGGTGGTGAAACCGAAATTGTAGCCGTTGGCATAAGCGGTGTTGTTATAAACCCACATGGTTCCGCCGTTGTTGTTCTGGTCAAATCCGCGTGCGTTATTGGCAACCGCCAGACAGTGGTGGATAAGGATCTTATGGTCGGTGAACTGTCCACCCATCTTAAAGCCGTTGCCGTTGCCTTGGCACGGGTATTTATCCAGCGTGATAGTAATGGTATTGCCGTAGCGGTCGGTCATCTTGGTACCCACTTTGGAATCAAACCATGCCTTGTCCACGCCCGTGGCGCGCGGGTTTTGGGACATGTCGTAATAGGCGGGACCATTCTGGTAGCAGATGCAGTTCTCGATGATGGTGTTGGAGTTGCTGACACGCTGGAAAAAGTCCCAACCGTCATCGGAGTTGTTCCATGCGCGGCAACCGATATAGTGGTTTCCTGCGCCGGTGAACTGCTTGTCGGCAAAGCCATCTGCATTGCCGCCGAAATTGGCCGTGGAGCCGGACATAGTCTTATAGTCGAAATTATCGTGGGAGTCCACGTTCTTGATAATATTGTTACCGCCTTTCTTCATCTGGCAACCCGTGTCGGCAGAGCCGTATATATCCAGATTCTCAAAGAGGCAGTACGAGCCTTCGTTATAGAGGTTGTTCTTGCCGGAATAAGCGATAGCGAGATCCTTGATATGTACATAGAGCGAGTTTTCATGAACGGTAATACCGCGTGTGCCATAGGTTACTTTATGGAAATCCAATGTCACTTTGTCCCCCGGATAGCCGGAGATGACAATATATTTGGACTTTGAGCCCTGCTTGTTGATGCTGAACTTATCCGTAAAGAAATAAGTTCCTTCCAGCAGATAGAGCGTATCGCCGGGTTGGCTCAATAGAGCGACTCCGGCACTAAATGTAGTCGGAGAGAAATACGAACTACCGTCCCCGAGGCCGTTTGGAGAGGCATAGTACGTTGCGGCTGTTATGGAACCTATAGCAAAGGTGCTAAGGATTATTGTTAAAAGGCTCTTTTTCATGATCGTAAGAAATGTAGTTTCAGTCGTATAATGGTGTAGTATATAATCATTTTGCCACGCAATGATGCGTTATGCAAGCGTGATTTTAGTTCGGATATCACTCTCCTCTGTGCCTCGGGATGAGGGCGAGAAGTGGTGCTAAGCGGGTTGGCGGTATAGTGATAGCCGGTGTAGTTGATCATGCGGCAAGTAGCTCCGCTCAGCCATAAATCGACAGACCAGACGACGTCCTCATAGATCATCCCTTCGACAAAAGTTCTTCCGGCAATCGCCGGTTTTCTGTAGAGTCGCATACACGGCGAGGTATAAATATACTGATGCAGGGGTGTATTACCTTTTGCGGTCTCTTCATTAAATATCCTTTTGTACCCGCTTTGCACATAATCAACACCGTCAATGGCTGCCAAGTGGCGCTCGCACCAGTCCGGTTCGATGGTATCATCGGCATCCACGAAAGCGATAAACTCTCCTTGCGCATGCGCCAAACCGAGATTACGCGCTGCGGACTGTCCTGCGTGGGTTTGTTGCAACACCATAATACGCGGGTCTTGAGCTGCGAAAGATTGCGCCACGGCGTAACTGCCATCGGTGCTTCCGTCGTCAATCAGAATAATCTGCAGATCTTGCTCCGTTTGAGCGCGGAGACTCTCGATGCAGGAGGGCAGATAGTGCTCAGCATTGTAGATAGGTACTATAAAACTGATCATATTGATTCTCGCGCGTAAAGGATTCTCTATGTTTAGTGTCTTGGGTTGTGAAGCCGTTTTGGGTCCACTCGTTGTATCGGGCGGTGATAAAGGCTTTGATCGCCTCTTTGTCGTCCGTGGCAATGCCGGCGTGGGTGTATTGCATCAGTTCCGCCAGGGATCCTTTGTCCGACGGCACGCAGAGCACGGGTTTGGCGCATCCGAGGGCTTCGTAGAACTTGGTAGTCAGCATGCCGTGCGTGTCAGGCGAAGTGAGCACCAGCATAATACTGCTGCGGCGGATGGCATCTCCTAATTGGTTGTGCGGAATAGGGTTACTATGCGGCGTGTGGATATCCAAAAGAACAGGTGATTGCTTATTGATGATTAATGATTTGTTCACCTCATCTATTGCCTGTTTCACTATTTCCAATGCCGGTTGCTGCCATTCGAAAAGGCTTCCGATATAGGTAATGGTGAACTGCTGTGCCGGTATGTTCTCCGGGTAGAACTGCGCCTCATCGAAGCCGTTGTACAGCACATGTACGTTCGGGTTGAAAGCTCGAATGAAATCTGCGTGCCACGGCGAGACGGTAGTGATGGCATCCGCAGCGCGCAATACCTTATTTCTCCGGCGTATATGAATCGCGCGGTAGAGACGACGGAATGGCATTAACCATTTCTGGCGGTGTTGGTATTGGTAGCGGGAGTTATCCACCTGTTCGTCCAGATCGCGGATGTCGCAGACAAGCGGTACATTAAGCGTTTTTGCTATTCGTTGTGCCGCTCCTAAAGGAAAATCCGAGAAAGCAGAGCAGATGACAGCGTTATATTGGTTATTGGTAATCGGTAATTGGTGAAGAGCTCTATGCGCAAAGACGCGGTTGTGCCAATCGGAGAGGAGTGTCCAGACAGTTTTGCAAAGCCAATCGATCATCCCTCCGCTATACATGCGGATGGTTTGAACGGGATAGTTGTGCTTAAACTCCAGAGGCTGGTATTCTTCGGTTAGGAGAGTGACATCAAATCCCTTCCGTACGAGGTATTCGCACAGAAAACGCACACGCGGGAGATACCCCGGCGCAGCAGGAGGATCAGATACAATCAATAACCTTTTCATACAACGAGCGATGGTACGTACTATCGTTGATATTGCTGTTATGCCAAAGGAGACAGAGGTCGCCGTGGTGGAGCCGTACCTTGTCTATCAGCCGCTCGCAGAGGAAATATGCTTCGTCCTCCGTGAGGTTCATGTAATTCGGTTGGCTCAGGGTGTTGTCCATCACCATCAGCGGATGGAGCGTGAGAGGCGTCAGGCGCATGGTCTTCGGGTTGATCCATCTCACAGCCCGCGAGGTCTGGAGGCGGAACCCTGCCTGATCCGCAAATCCCATCGTGAAATCGTCGGTGTAGCCGGCATCCGCCAGACGCTGCATCCGGTCAATATCGCAACGCAGGTAGTGCGCGCGGAACATCTTGCTATATTCAATCGGCGGAATGGATCCGTAATAACTGCCGTGTACGCCGAGATAGACATTGTTATGCCGGAGCATATGTTTGAGTTCCTTGAAATCCCGTCCGCGCAGGTTGTACTGCGGGTAGTCATAACCCTTTCCGGGTGTGCGTTTGACGAAATAGATCGGCTCGGCTTTCTTGACTTTGGCATCTTGTTCCAAGAGCCACGGGAAGGTATATTGCGGGTCGTTATGGATATTGCGGAGAGCCGCCCAAACGGCTTTTGTCTCACCGCGTCGGATACCTCCCAACGCGCCGCGCAGATGTCTGTATTGGGTGATAGAATCGATATCGTGGGTGAGGTAAATATGCCCGAAACCTGCTTCCGGCAACGGGAGATTGAGTTGTTTGAGAATCAAGCGCCCGTATTCGTCGAGGCGCGGGATCTGGAGACGGCTTTTCTCCGAGAGCATGGAGAAACGTGCGGCAAAACGACCGTGCTCATCGCGCTTGGAGACCAGTAACTCCTCCGCTCGTGAGGTGAAGAAGAAAGCGGCATAGACGATGTCCGTACGGATGATCGACTTGTCCTTGCGTGGCTGCTCAACCACCGGTTTTTTCAACTCGGGGAGAATCAGGTCTTTTCCCAGATGTCCGTTCGGCACAATAATCACATCGTACGTTTCCAACGCCTTTTCGTCGTCGGTGTACGCTACTCGTCTGGCGGCTTCGGCATCGCCGTAGCAGAGCCAAGTAATGAGGTAATTGACAATCTCTTCCATGGTGTTATTCTTCGCTTAATATCTCCCATTCATACATTTTCTGCTCAATCTGATGTTTGACAGATTCGTATTTCTGAAAATTCTCTTGTGTCTGGTTTTCGGGCATGGCGAGTAGTTGCTCTATCTCCGCCTGCTGTGCTTCGAGGGTTGCAATGGCATTTTCGACCTCTGCAATCTGCTTCTCTTTTTTGCGTTTTTCGGCAGCAGCGGCTTTCTGTGCTGCGTAGTCGAGTTTGGCATTCGAGGGCTCTACCGGAGCCTGACCTTGGCTTTGACCGTCGGTTGACCGTCGGTTGACCGTCGGGATTGGATCGTTTTTGACTGTGCTTTGAGAGAGCGGGTTCTTGCGGTTGAGTTCATCGAGGGAGGTGAGTCTCTTTGCTCTCAGGAAATCATATATGCCTCCGAGGTGTTCTTTCACTCTGCCGCCGCCGAATTCATACACTTTGGAGACGAGTCCGTTGAGGAAATCGCGGTCGTGGCTGACACATATCAGGGTGCCGTCAAAGTCCTGCAGGGCAGCCTTGAGCACATCTTTGGATTGCATGTCGAGGTGGTTGGTAGGCTCATCGAGGATGAGGAGGTTGCATGGTTCGAGCAGCAGACGGATCATCGCCAAACGGCTTCTCTCACCTCCGGAGAGGACTTTGACTTTCTTGTCGGATGCTTCGCCGCCGAACATGAACGCTCCGAGGATGTCGCGTATCTTGGTGCGGATGTCCCCCACCGCCACGTAGTCAATGGTCTCAAAGACCGTTTTGTCTCCATCCAGGAGGGCAGCCTGGTTTTGGGCAAAGTAACCGATCTTGACGTTATGGCCGATCTTGAGCGTCCCGAGGTAGTCCAACTGTCCCATGATACATTTGACGAGGGTGGATTTACCTTCTCCGTTCTTGCCCACAAAGGCCACTTTTTCGCCCCTGCGGATGGTGAACGTGACGTCATGGAAGACATTGTGTGAACCGAAATCCTTGCGCAGATCTTCCACGATAATCGGGAAATCTCCGCTCCGCGGGGCAGGCGGGAAACGCAAGTTGAGGCGGCTGGTATCTTCCAAGTCCACCTCCAGCCGCTCCAGTTTCTCCAGTTGTTTGATGCGGCTCTGCACCTGTACGGCTTTGGTTGCCTTATATCGGAAGCGCTCGATGAAATCCTCTGTATCGGCGATCATCTTCTGCTGGTTCTGGTATGCGCGCACCTGTTGCTCGTGTCGTTCCTTGCGTAGTTCGACAAACCGGCTGTAGTTGACGTTGTAGTCGTAGATGCGCCCGAGCGTGATCTCAATCGTGCGGTTGCACACATTATCAATGAACGCGCGGTCGTGGCTGACCATGAGCACCGCAGACGGGCTGGATTTGAGGAAATCCTCGAGCCACTGGATGGACTCGATGTCCAGATGGTTGGTGGGCTCGTCGAGGAGTAGCAGGTCGGGATGGCTCAGCAGTATTTTCGCCAGTTCGATACGCATTCTCCAACCACCTGAGAACTCGGAGCACGGGCGTTCAAAATCGCGCCGCTCAAACCCGAGACCGATGATTGTTCTGTCCATCTCAGCGATGAAACGCGCCTCGTCCTGCTGCTCCGGCGAGTTGGTATAAACGGTCATCACCTCGTCGCGGAGGGTGCGGTCATCCTGAAAGAGCATGACTTGCGGCAGGTAACCGATGGTCATGTCCGAATCCTTAGCAATGCGCCCTGCGGTCGGCTGGTACTCTCCGGCAATAAGACGGAGCAGGGTAGTCTTGCCGGCTCCGTTCTTACCGACCAACGCAATCCGTTCCTTGCGGTTGACAAGGAAAGTGATGTCGTCCAGTACCGGGCGGGACGAGAACTCCATGCTTATGTGGTCAATGGTCAGCACAAGTGAAATTAAAAATTTTAAAATTAGAAATTACGAGTTATTTTGAGCTGTTTTCTTATTTATGACCCGCCATAGAATGAGTGTCAGCGCTGTTGCGAGTGCGAAATCGCAGAAGAGAAGCACCCACATGTTCCAGTTGCGTCCGAGTATCGCCAGAGCGATGAAGAGCACGCTGACGGAGAGCAGAACACAGGTCGTCTGAATATGGTTGAGACCCGTTCGCAAGAGCAGGTGGTGAATATGGTTCTTGTCCGGTTTGAATGGGCTGCAGTGGTGCTTGATACGCGTCAGACTGACCCGGATGGTGTCAAAAATAGGTATGGTGAGCACGCATATGGCTACCGCCGGAGCGGCGTTCATGTGGTAGATTTCAGGCACCAGATGATACGCATTCTCCTCGCAAAAATGGAACACAAAAGCCGTCAGCAGATACCCGAGCAACAGACTGCCGGAGTCGCCCATGAAGATCTTCTCGCGATTACCGAACACGTTGTAGATGAAGAACACCGCCAACGCCCCGATCATGCAAATCCCCAGGATGGACCAAGAGACATCACCCACCAGCCAGAAATAGGTGGCGAAAAAGAGGCAGTACAAGATACCAAGTCCGCTTGCCAAACCGTCAATACCGTCAATGAGATTGATGGCGTTGATGATAGCAATGAGGATAAACATCGAGATCAGGTAACTGGGAATAACGCCGATCTCTCCGATGCCGAAAAGCCCGTGGAGATGAGTGATGCGCATGTCCGCGAACCCGATGAGAGCAATGCCTGCGAGGGCTTCACCCAGCAGTTTGGCCAGAGGTGTCAGAACCAATACATCGTCAATAAATCCCACCGCCATGATGGCGAAAAGACCGATGAGGAAGAACTGGCTCTGGCTCAGCTGATTGTACTCAAAAAGCAGGTACGTCAGCATGAAACTGAAACAGATATTGAGTCCGCCGATATTAGGAACAGCACCGGTGTGGCTCATTCGTTTATTGGGACGTACCACAAAACCTTTAGCTTTTGCGATACGTACTACAACAGGCATTCCCAACCAGCCTAATAAAAAGCTGATCAGGCCAATGAGATAACTGTGTTCTATAAAAAATGAATGTATCATTGTGGATCTAATTGCTCGTAAACGGAGTTGTTACTGATGAATTCCGGTACGATTTTTTTCATCAATTTGACGGTGGTGAATGGTTTCGCGAGCCGGCTTGTTTCGATGAGCTGGTCAATCTCAGTGCTGACGGTCTCAAAATCGAACTCACGAACGCGCGCAATCATGATTTTGTTATTGGTTGTCGGGAGAGTTGTCTCTTTCTGGTTGAGGAGCTCCTCGTACAGTTTCTCTCCCGGTCGGAGGCCCGTGAAGACGATTTGGATATCTTTCTCCGGCACGAATCCGGCCAGGCGGATCATGTTCCGTGCGAGATCCAGAATCTTGACGGGTTTGCCCATGTCGAAGATGAAGATCTCACCTCCGTTGCCGAGCGTGCTGGCCTCCATGACAAGACAACAAGCCTCCGGGATAGTCATGAAATAGCGAATGATATCGGGGTGCGTGACGGTTACGGGTCCACCGGCTGCAATCTGCTTACGGAAGAACGGAATAACCGAACCGTTGCTGCCGAGCACATTGCCAAAACGGGTGGTGATGAACTTGGTGCAATCGGGGTTCTCTTTATGCAGTTTGCGGAAGAGCGATTGTACATAAATCTCGGCGATACGTTTGCTCGCTCCCATGATATTGGTTGGGTTGACCGCCTTGTCCGTAGAGATCATGACGAAGCGTTGTACACCGTATTTGACCGCCATGTCCGCCATGTTCTTGGTTCCCAGGACATTTGCCTGTACGGCTTCGTTCGGGAAACTCTCCATGAGAGGCACGTGTTTGTATGCCGCTGCGTGATAGACTACATCGGGCCTCATCTCACTGAAGATCTGCTCCATCCGTACGCGGTTTCGTACATCAGCAATGACCGGAATGAAACGTGCCTCCGGGAATTGTTTCCTGAGATCAAGCGTCAAGTCATGGAGAGGCGATTCCGCTATTTCCAGCAGCACGGTTACCTGCGGTTCGTATTGTTGAATCTGCCGTACCAGTTCGCTACCGATACTACCGGCGGCTCCGGAAACAAGCACCACTTTGTCCTTGATGATCTGGCGCACGTTTTCCGTGTTCACCTCTATCTGTGGGCGTTCCAGGAGGTCCTCGATCTTAATAGCATCAATGCGTCCGATACGCGCTGCGTCTATCGCATCAACATTATCAAACTGGGTGAAATACGGCGTGGAGAGAATGCGGATATTATGATCAATGAAGATCTGCAGGTCCCTGGACGGTACAATCTCCTTCATTTTAAGAGGAGAGATGATCACATGATTCACTCCGTGTTTCTTCATCCACTCGAATAGCGCCTCGTTGAGTGGTCTTACGCGTAAGCCTGCCAGATCGTAGTGGGTATTCTGTCCTGCATCGGAGATAAAACCAACCGGCCGATAGGGTGTGTTACCGGCGGAACGAAGCATTTTCGCTATGGCCAAACCAGCTGTCTTGGTGCCATAGATCATTACCCGCGGATTGCTCTGGTTGCGCTCCAAAATCTCGCTGAGGGTTTTTACTCCGACGCGAAGGATAAAGAGGAAGACAAACGATGTCGGTACGTAGATAAACATGACGGTATTGATAACCGGGTGCCAGTGGAAGGAATACTGCATAATCCCGTTCAGAGCCAGCAAAATCAGCCCCGTACAGATGTTAGACAAGAGCACCTTGATGGTGTCAATGAACGTGGAGTACCGTAGAATCCCCGAATAGGTGTGGAACGCCCAGAATGAGACAGTCTGAACCCCCATTACGAGGAGGTATTGCACCCAAATAGCAATCCTGTGTTCCCCCAGATTGACAACCCCCAGAAAACCGCTACTTGCCCATACACTCAGCCAAAAAGCAATGGTGCATAGCATCACATCCATAATTAGTACCACCCATCGCGGTAAATAACTCATCTGCGGTAGATGAGAGAAAATGTCAGAATGACGTAGTTCAGTAAGGTTAATCTTTTTCATGATTTGTGTATGTGTATTTTTCGTTATTCTTCAAAATCTGTGCAAGGTATTTTCCCGTGTAGCTCTCTTGGCATTGCGCGATCTGCTCGGGCGTGCCGGTACAAACGATGTTCCCGCCGTCTTTGCCTCCTTCCGGTCCGAGGTCTATCACATGATCGGCTGCTAAGATGACAGCCGGGTTATGCTCGATGATGATGACCGTGTGCCCCTTGCTGATCAGGCGGTTGAGCGCTTTCAGAAGTACCTCTACATCGCGGTGATGCAGGCCTGTGGTCGGTTCGTCAAAGACAAAAATCGTCGGTGTGCTGTCCTCTTGCGCCAAGAACGATGCCAACTTCACGCGCTGGCTCTCTCCACCGGAGAGGGTAGAGCTGCTTTGTCCCAGTTGTATATATCCTATACCCACTTCCTGCAACGGCTTGAGGCGTTTTACAATACGGTCGCATTCGGGGTCCTGACTGAAGAAATCCACCGCTTGGTTGACCGTCATGCAAAGGATGTCATAAATCGATTTGTCGCGGTAATGGACATCCAGTACATCCTGTTTGAACCGCTGACCGTGGCATTGTTCGCACTCGAGAATGAGATCCGCCATGAACTGCATCTCAATGGTGATAGTTCCTTCTCCCTGACAGGTCTCGCAACGACCGCCCGGGGTGTTGAACGAGAAATGCGCAGGAGTAAAACCGAGTTGTTTAGCCAGCGGCTGTTCCGCGAAGAGGCGCCGTATCTCGTCGTAAGCCTTGAGATACGTCACCGGGTTGCTGCGGCTGGAGCGGCTCAGCGGGTTCTGGTCCACAAACTCAATATCGTGCATCAGATGCAGACTTCCGTGCAGGTGCCCGAAATCACCGGTATGTTCGGCATAAACACCTCCGTAATGTTTCTTGAGGGCAGGGTAGAGCACCTTGCTCACGAGGCTCGACTTGCCGCTGCCGCTGACGCCCGTGACGCAGGTCATCACATGGAGCGGGAAACGAACCGTGAGGTTCTTGAGGTTGTTCTCACACGCACCTTCAATCTCTATATAATTGCTCCAATGTCTGCGCTGGGCAGGGATGTCAAACGTGAACAACTCAGGTCTCGGCTTGCCTTCATAAACTACTTCGCCGCCATGTCTTCCGGCTGCCGGACCTATCTCGATAATATGATCGGCGGCTGCGATGATGTCCTCGTCGTGCTCCACTACCACGATGGTGTTGCCTAAGTCGCGGAGTTGTTTGAGCACATGAATAAGGCGTTCCGTATCGCGCGGATGAAGACCGATAGACGGCTCGTCCAGTACGTACAAGGACCCCACCAGACTGCTTCCCAATGATTTGGCGATGTTGATTCGCTGGCTCTCACCGCCCGAGAGCGTGCTGCTCTGCCTGTTGAGAGTGAGGTAACTGAGCCCTACATCCTTCATGAACTGCAGGCGGCTGCGAATCTCCGCAAGCACCATGTCAATGGTTTGCATCTCGATCTCGGATAACTGCAGCTGGCGGAACCACTCGTCCAGTTCGGAGATCGGCATGGCGCAAAGTTGCTGAATGGATTTGCCGTTCACCAGCACGTAGCCGGCTTCCGTACGAAGGTGATAACCGTTACATACCGGGCAGGTGGTCTTACCTTTGTAACGCGCCAGCATGACGCGATATTGCAGCTTGGAGTACTGCTCTTTTTCCAGCTCTTTGAAAAAGGCATGAAGTCCGCGGAAATACTCGTTACCGCTCCATATCAGTTGTTTCTGCTCGGCGGAGAGGGCGTAGAACGGTGTATGAATAGGGAAATCAAACTTACCGGCATTGTAAATCAACTCGTTCTCCCATGGTTTCATCTTCTCGTTCTGCCAGCAAACGATAGCTCCTTCGTAGATGGTCTTTGACTTATCGGGGACTACTAAATCCGGATCAATGCCCATGACGGTACCCACGCCTTTGCATTCCTGGCAGGCACCTATCGGACTGTTGAAATCGAACAGGTGATCAGAAGGCTCGATGAAATGTATGCCATCGGCCTCGAACCGCTCGGAGAATGCTTTTGTCCTTGGTCCTTTGTCACTTTGTACATTTATCAGACATTCGCCATTGCCCTCAAAGAACGCGGTCTGTACACTGTCCGCAAAACGGTTGGAGGTCGCTTGTTCGCCGTCTGTGATGAGTCGGTCCACCAGCAGAAAGACCTCATGCCCTTCCGCTTGTTGCCATGTCTTGTCGTCCAGCCGGACGGTGTCGCCGTCAATGAGCAGACGGCTGAAACCCTGGCTCTGCCAGAGCGCAAACTGCTCCTGGAGTGTCCGCCCTTCCGGCAGCACAACGGGGCTCAAGAGATACAGACGCGTGCCCACCGGTTGCGACTCCATGTATTGGATGACGTCCCGGATGGTGTTTTTCTTCACCTCCTGCCCGCTCACGGGCGAGAACGTGTGACCCACGCGCGCGTACAATAGTTTAAGATAGTCGTAAATCTCTGTGACGGTACCCACGGTCGAACGCGGGTTACGGCTCGTCACTTTCTGCTGGATGGCTATAGCCGGAGGTATGCCTTCTATCTTGTCCACCTCCGGTTTTTGCATCCGTCCCATGAACTGTCGCGCGTACGCGCTAAGACTCTCTACATAGCGTCGCTGACCTTCGGCATACAATGTGTCGAAAGCCAACGAACTCTTTCCGCTGCCGCTGACACCCGTAATAACCACCAGTTCGTTCCGTGGTATATCAACCGTAATATGTTTCAGGTTATGGGTGTCTGCTCCTTCTATTCGTATTACTTCCCGCAAGCCTCTTCTGCTTCAATTCGTAATTGTTCCAACAATGCGGCCGTTTGTGCGTTTGTAGTGTCTAACTGCTGTTTGGTCAGTTTCGGCACGCGGATCGGCGTTCCCACCTGTATCATGCAGGGGTTCTCCAATACATCGCGGTTAGCGTCATACAAGTACGGCCAGTAAATCTTTGCTCCGTAGAACCGTTTGGCCATCCACGCCAGACGGCTGGCTTCGTGCATCGGTTCGGTGGTAATCAGTTCGGGGTAACGTTGCCCGCTTTCTTCCTCGTTAGAAACAGCCATGAACTCTGCTAAAATCTGCTCTTGGCTGATCGTACCGTCCTCGGCCTGCTCAACGGCCTCTGCGGACGGATCGTTCTGAGCAACCGTGTCGGTCACAACCTCTTTCTGCGACGGTTGGATGAAGGAGTCGATGATGCCGCTCAATTGCTGACGCAGGAAGAAATAACCGATAAGCAGCAATAAAAGTAGAATGACCACGCATATCAGCGTGTCGCGCATGAAATGGCTCTCTTTCTTTGGCTTTTTAGGCGCTACTACCGGTTCGGGTTCCGGCGCTATAACAGGTTCCGGTTCTGGAATAACCACCGGTTCCGGCTCGGGTTCTACCACAGGCTCCGGCTCTACTACCGGTTCGGGCTCTACTACAGGCACCGGCTCAACCTCCGGTTCTTTCTCTACCGGACTTTGCCCCAGATCACCTAATATATCTACGATCTCTTCTGCCTGCGCACCGAGTTTCTTGAGCGGATCAAGAACCGGTGTTTCCTCACTCTCCGTTGCCGGTTCGCTTACGGGCGCACCTTTCTCTATCAGTTCGCGCACGCCCGCCTCCGGCGCAAAAGTCAGTTTGTTATATCCCTCGATGATGATATCTTCGCCGGTAGCTACGTTCACGCTCTTGCGCGGAGCGACGGCTTGCACCTTGAAGGTTCCCAGACCATTGATCTTGACCTGGTTCTCACTCTTGAGGGCTTCTACCAATTGTCCTTGGAAAGCATTGAGGAAAGCACCTGCTTTCTTCTCACTCACACCTGCTCGCGCCGCTAACGCACGACGCAACTCGGTCCAACTTAATTTCTCTGCCATGGTCAACTGTTTTTAAATTCGTCCTTCATGTTAGCCACAGGTCTGAATACCAGTTGGCTGCGGCTGGGCGCAACGGTTCTTTCGCCGGTTCGCGGGTGCACAATCGTGCGTGCCTTGCGCTCTTTGACCTCCAACGCACCCAGACCAAGCAACTGAATGGACTTGCCGTCCATCAGATTCTCGCGCACGATGGCGTTCATCGAACTGAGTAACTGCTCTGTTTCTTTCTTGCTCAATCCCGATTGATTAGCAATCAAGCTAATGAAATCTTTTGTTAGCATGGTATATTGTTTTTCATCTATTGTCTATTGTCCATTGCCCATAAAGGTCAAACTCCTCCGCCTTGGTAATCTTCACCTCGTAAAACTCACCAACTTTCGGCTCTAACCTTTCGCCTTTCGCCTTTATCAGCACTTCGCAATCCACTTCGGGGCTGTCGTATTGCGTGCGTCCGATGTAGTAATCGCCTTCCTCTCGGTCGATGATCACGCGTTCTGTGAGTCCCACAAACCTCTGCATCAACTCGCCGCTTATCTCCTGCTGGATTGCCATCAGCTCCGCTGCACGGGCATCTTTGACCTCCTGCGGAATATCGTCCTTGTAGTGCCGGTTGGCGTATGTCCCTTCCTCGTCGGAGTACGCAAAACAACCCATCCGCTCAAACCGCATCGCTTTGACCCATTCTTTCAACTCCTCAAAATCTTCCTCCGTCTCGCCCGGATGACCTACTAACAGGGTCGTGCGGATGCATATGCCCGGCACTTTCTCACGGATCTTGCGAATCAACGCATCTTGCTCGGCGCGGGTGATATGCCGTCGCATCAGACCTAACATGTGGTCCGTGCAATGCTGCAAAGCAATGTCCAGATACTTGCACACATTCGCATGCCTGGCCATGACATCTAACAGCTCCTCCGGAAAATCCGTCGGGTAGGCGTAATGTAGTCGTATCCATTCCACGCCGGGCACTTCCGCAATCTCGTCTATCAACTCCGGCAGCATGTGTCTTCCTTTCGCCTCTAAATCCAGTCCGTAACTGCTCAGGTCCTGCGCAATGACGTTCAGCTCCTTCACGCCTTGGCTCACCAGCCATTTCACTTCCTCTAATATCTCTGCCTTGGGGCGGCTGGTGTGACGGCCGGTGATCAGCGGAATGGCGCAGTACGAACAGAACCGGTTGCAGCCCTCGCTTATCTTCAGGTACGCATAATGTTTCGGGGTCGTCAACTTCCGCTCATACGAAGCGCAACCGTCTTCGGACTTCTTTTGTTTTGCCGGATGGCATCCGGCGTCTGTCCCCTCCCTTTTTGGGAGGAATAGGGTGAGGTTCTCAAAGTCGAATTTACCAAAGTATCTGTCCACCTCCGGCATCTCGTCCTCCAGTTCTGCGCGGTACCGCTCGCTCAAACATCCCATGACGATCAACTTACGCAGTTTTCCCTGTTTCTTGCGTTCCGCCATCTGGAGAATCATGTTGATACTCTCCTCTTTGGCGTCGCCGATAAAACCGCAGGTGTTGATCACGCATATCTCGCCTTTCGGCTCTTCGGGATCATGCACGCAATGCCATCCGGCAGCTTCCAACTGCCGCATCACCCGCTCTGCATCCACCAGATTCTTCGAGCACCCTAATGTGATGAAATCTATTTCTCCTTTATGCATGGCTAGGTTGTCAATTCCCCAAATCGCAATGGAACTTGATCCTTACGAGCCGTACATGGATCTCATCGTAGTAATCCTCGCCCAACTCCTCCATTGCGGTCTTGATATTGTCGTTCTCCGCGTTCTTGAAATAGTCGTATATCTCTTCCTCCTCGTCCGGATCGACCACCTCTTTGATGAAGTAGTTGATATTGATCTTCGTACCGCTGAACACAATCGCCTCCAACTCGTCCAGCATCTCTTCCATCGACATGCCGTTGCTCTCTGCCAGATCGTCCAGATCGACGCGGCGGTCGATGGCTTGGATAATCTGTTTCTTGCGGGTTGACTTCTTCGCTACCGTGCGGATACGCAGATCCTCGGGACGGATGATCTCGTTCTCGTCCACGTACTCTTTGATGATCTTCAGGAACTCGTCTCCGTAGCGCTTGGCTTTCGCTACACCCACACCCGGGATAGTCAATAACTCTTCCATCGTGATAGGGTAGGTCGTTGCCATCGCTTCGAGGCTCGGGTCCTGGAAAATAACGAACGGCGGAACATCGTTTTTCTTCGCTACCTTACGGCGGATATCTTTCAGAATGGAGAACAGCACTTCGTCGGCGGCGGCACAGGTTGCACCGTTGCCCTCCATGTCTATCTCGTCCTCGTCTTGAACCTCGATAGGTACCTCGAATTTGCCGGGCTTGCGGAGAAACTTCAGACCGTCTTTGGTCAGCTTCAGGTCACCGTATGAATCCACATCTTTCTTGAGCATCCCCACTACCAGAGCCTGACGGATAATCGCGTGGAGGGTGGACTCTTCCTCGTCTGCCGCTGCGCCGAAGTTCTCCATCTCGTCGTGGTGATAACTCATCACTTCGGCGGTCTGGTTGCCGTGCAGAATATCCACGATATGTTCGGCTTTGTGCTTCTCGTTCACTTGCTGGATAGTTTCCAACGCCAGTTGCAGCAACTCGCTCGCGTCCACCATCTTATAGGTCTTCCGGCAGTTGTCGCAGTTGCCGCATTTCTCCTCTGTATATTCCTCTCCGAAATAGTGCAGCAGTAACTTGCGGCGGCAGATCGTACTCTCCGCATAACTCTGGGTCTCGAAAAGCAACTGGTTACCGATGCCGATCTCTTTGGGTGTCTTGTCTTTCTGGAAACGGCGCAGACGCTCTATATCTTCCGGCGCGTAGTAACAGATACACTGCCCTTCACCGCCGTCGCGACCCGCACGGCCTGTCTCCTGATAATAGCCCTCCAGACTCTTTGGAATATCGTAATGTACCACAAACCGCACATCCGGTTTGTCGATTCCCATGCCGAAGGCGATGGTCGCTACAATCACCTGAACCTCCTCCATCAGGAAAGCATCCTGATTGGCACTCCGCGTAGCCGCATCCATGCCGGCGTGGTACGCACGCGCGGTAATTCCGTTTACTTGTAGCACTTGCGCCAGATCCTCTACTTCCTTGCGCGCAAGGCAATACACAATACCGCTCTTCCCTTCCATCGAACGGATATAACGCACCAGATCTTTATCTACATCAGCCGTCTTGGGACGTACTTCGTAATACAGGTTCGGCCTGTTGAAACTCGATTTGAATACCGTTGCGTCCGGCATGCCGAGGTTCTTCTGGATATCCTTCTGCACTTTCGGCGTAGCGGTCGCGGTCAACGCAATGATAGGCGCTTTGCCGATACGCTGAACCATACTACGGATCTGACTGTACTCAGGACGGAAATCATGACCCCACTCCGAGATACAGTGTGCCTCGTCCACTGCGTAAAAACTGATCTTCACGCCTTTCAGGAAATCCACATTCTCGGTCTTCTGCAAACTCTCCGGCGCAAGGTACAACAGTTTCGTCTTGCCGCTCAATACATCTTCTTTCACGGCATTGATCTCGCCCCGGCTCAGACTCGAGTTGATGAAATGGGCTACGCCCTCTTCCTCCGAGTAATTGCGCATCGCGTCCACCTGGTTCTTCATCAACGCAATCAGAGGGGATATAACGATCGCCACGCCGTCCATGAGCAAGGACGGTAACTGGTAGCACAAACTCTTACCACCCCCGGTCGGCATCAGCACAAACGTGTCATTACCTTCCATCACATTGCGGATGATTGCTTCCTGATTTCCCTTAAACGTGTCAAAACCAAAGTAGGTTTGCAATGCCTCCACTAATTGTTCGTGTGTTACATTCATGTCTTTTTTCGAATTTGGCTACAAAAGTACGAATAATTTTTGATATATGCAAATTATTTTGAAAAAAATGTCATTTTCTTCCATTTTTCCCCTTTCAATATATAAGGTTCTATTTGCTTATTACTGCCTATCCCTGCCTATCTCTGCCTATCTCTGCCTATCTCTGCCTATCTCTGCCTATCTCTGCCTATCCCTGCCTATCCTTCTCTCTCGTCTTTTCGTCTGTTGTGCTGCCTGGGAGGCAGCCCCTTTGTTCATTGCGTCCGGATCGTATCCGGACACGGCTTTGCCGTCCTCAATGTCTATTGTCCGGCATATTATGCCGCTTTCCCTTCGCCTATAACCTTTCGCCTATAACCTTTCGCCTCTCGTCCCTTTCGCCTTTCGCCTTTTCCATCTCCCTTTATGTATTATATACATAGTATATAATACTGTAACGTATCAACCCGAAAAATTAGTGCGTGATAAGTGCGTGATAAGTGCGTGATAAGTGTGAGATAAGTGCGTCATTTTCGGAGTCGCGCCCTATTAATTCCCTATTGCCCTGCTCCCCTTCGCCTATAACCTTTCGCCTATAACCTTTCGCCTATAACCTTTCGCCTATAACCTTTCGCCTTTCACCCCTTTCACCCCTTATTTATGTTCTATAACATATATTCCCTCCAATCCTCGAAAAAAATGCAAAAAAATGCACCCAACTCTTGCATATGTCGTAAAAAAGTAGTAATTTTGTACCCGATTTTGATAATCACAGCTTAAGTTTAATAGAAAAAACACCATGCAGAAACGGAATTTATCCTTTGCGCAACTCTTTAATTTGAGTTTTGGTTTCTTCGGAGTACAGATCGCATACGCTCTTCAAAGTGCGAACATCTCCCGTATTTTTGCTACCTTGGGCGCTGACCCGCACACCCTGAGTTTCTTCTGGATCCTCCCGCCGTTGATGGGTATGATCGTGCAGCCGCTCGTCGGTAAGTATAGTGACAAGACCTGGACGCGTCTCGGTCGTCGTAAACCTTATTTACTCGTGGGCGCGCTCATCGCGGTCGCGGTAATGTTGCTCCTGCCGAATGCCGGTAACTTTACCTTCACGCAATCGGTTTTCCTCGGTCTCAATGCCGCCATGTGGTTCGGGCTCTTCAGCCTTATGTTCCTTGACACTTCTATCAATATCGCTATGCAGCCGTTCAAAATGATGGTCGGCGATATGGTCAACGAGGAGCAGAAAGGTACTGCTTATGCCATTCAATCGGCACTTTGTAACGCTGGCTCTGTTGTTGGCTACCTCTTCCCGATCTTCTTTACTTGGATTGGTATCGCCAATACCGCTCCCGAGGGCGTCATTCCCGATTCCGTTAAATGGTCGTTCTATGCCGGCGCTGCCATCCTGATCCTCTGCTGCCTCTATACCTTCTCTACCGTCAAGGAGCTGAATCCGGAGGAGTATGCAGAGTTCCATGGCCTCAACAAACAAAATGACAAATCTCAAATGTCAAATGACAAATCGGAGGAGGTCGGTTTTATCGACTTGCTCCGCACCGCTCCCTCCGCTTTCTGGACGGTCGGACTCGTGCAGTTCTTCTGCTGGGCAGCCTTCATGTATATGTGGACCTATTCGAATGGTGCTATCGCTTCCAACTGCTACGGCTGGGACGGCGTTAGCGCCGCGGATGCGGCCTTCCAGAATGCTGGTAACTGGGTGGGAGTGGTCTTCTGCGTTCAGGCGGTCGGCTCGCTCTTATGGGCGATGATCCTTCCTGTTTTAGAGAAATACACCGGCAACAAAGGTGCCTACGCCATCTCCCTGCTCGTCGGTGCGATCGGTTTTATCTCGGTATATTATGTGACGAACGAATATGTGCTTTTCCTGAGCTACGCCCTCATCGGCGCTGCCTGGGCGGCTATGCTCGCCCTGCCGTTCACTATTGTGACCAACGCAATCAAGGGCGGAAACATGGGCTACTACCTCGGCCTCTTTAACTGCACTATCTGCGTCCCGCAGATCTGCGCAGCCCTCTGCGGAGGTGTACTCCTTAAATATATATGCGCGCACGTACAGGCTGGTATGCTGGTTGTTGCCGGTGTACTCCTCCTCCTCGGCGCCGCTGCCGTCTTCCTCATCCGTGAGAAAGAGTAGCATCGACCATGCATGGGCGATCCCAACCCCCGCCAATAACATCGACCATACATGGGCGATCCCAACCCCCCGCCAATAGCATCGACCATACATGGGCGATTTAATAAGAACAAATATTAACAACAAAATAATCTATTATGAAAAACAAACTACTATTATCTGTAACCACGGTAGCATTAGTAGCCTCTCTCTTGACATCTTGTCGCGAGAAGACGGACTTTGATGCTATTGTAAACGACCTCTCCAAGCAAACGCTGCAGGGATATTTCTCTGGTGCTGAGACTCAAGGTCCTGAAATGAAACTGAATGTTATCCAGTATCAATTCTTGGAAGATGGTTCGGTTGACCGCTCGGTAATGGCTGTCGGCGACGGTGTGTATCAGGCACCCGTATCTCGCAAATTCTCTTCGTGGACTTTTGGCGAGTATTACGATGGAAAAGCTGGTCGTTTCCTCAATCTGAATCCGGCAGACGGAGGTGAACCCCTTAAGGTGAAATTCTATGCCAATAGCATCTTGGAGGATGGACAACCGATGGCCTCCGATCATAACGATAAAATCGGTACTATTCTCACTACCCAAGAAGCTCTTGTGGGTAAAAAATGGTACGGTAATGATACTGTTTTCCATAAAGTCGATACGGTTATCGATGTAATAAAATATGATACGGTATATACCTATAAGCCGAAGAAAGATGAGAATGGCAATGTAGTGAAGGATGAAGCTGGGTTCCCTGTATATGAGCAAACGATCAAGTCTATTACAGAAACAGTTATTCCGACTAAGATGAAGTGGATTGTGGCTCCCAAGTCTATCAACATCCGTTCGCTCGAACTCTATAGAGATGCTTCGTCTTTGGTAAATACCGGTAAGTGGTCGTTTACAAACAAGGAGTATGATATGGACGCAAACCGGAATATTACTACCAGAGTAGATACTACGGCTTCCTATGATTTCCATTGGTGCTTTGTATCTTATACTTCTACCTCTTCCTTCGTCATCAGAGCAGTGCAGGAAGATGGTACGGTTGAGTTTTTCGACGTTCGATTCGATGCAAAACTTCCGTCCGTAACCTTGGATAAACAAGTGCTTAAAGTAACTGAGTAAAAACGGCATAAATACAGCTATATATGAAAAACATACGTAATCTTTCAATGCGACACGTACTGACAGTATTTATGCTGTTGGCTACTGTCTTTGCTTTCGCGCAGACAACTGTGCAGGGTACAGTTATCGACGCGGCTAATGGTGAGCCGATTATTGGTGCCTCCATTCTCGAAATGGGTACTACCAATGGTACTATCACCGATTTTGACGGTAATTTCGTACTCAATGTTAAACCGGGTGCTAAACTCTCCATCTCTTACATGGGTTATAAGACTCAGGAACTGGACGCTCAACCTAAGATGTCTGTTAAGATGGGAGAAGATACTGAGTTGCTTGACGAAGTCGTAGTCGTTGGTTATGGTGTCGTTAAGAAAAACGATGCTACCGGTTCTGTAACGGCTATCAAACCGGATGATATGAACAAAGCGCTTACCACTACCGCAACTGATATGTTGGCAGGTAAAGTGGCTGGTGTTGTTGTCACCTCTGATGGTGGTGCCCCGGGTGGCGGAGCTAACATCCGTATCCGTGGTGGATCATCTCTCTCTGCTTCCAATAACCCGTTGATCGTCATCGATGGTCTGGCTATGGATAACGATGGTGTACAGGGTGTGTCGAACCCGCTCTCTATGGTCAACCCTTCAGATATTGAGTCGATGACCGTCCTCAAGGATGCTTCCGCTACTGCTATCTACGGTTCGCGTGCTTCCAATGGTGTCATCATTATTACTACGAAAAAAGGTAAAGCGGGCTCGAAACCCAAATTCAACTATGAGGGTAACGTCTCCGCCTCTACGCTGACGGATCGGGTAGAAGTGCTGACCGGCGACCAGATGCGCGCTTATGCGAACGCTCTCGGTATGGATCCTATTGCAATGGGAGTTCTCGGTACGGAGAATACAGATTGGCAGAAAGCTATCTACCGTACGGCGGTTTCTACCGACCATAACTTCTCTGTAATGGGTGGTACAAAACACATGCCCTACCGCGCTTCGATCGGTTATACATTGGGTAATGGTATCGTGAAAACCAACCAGATGCAGCGTGTTACCGGTTCTGTAAACCTCAGCCCCTCGTTCTTGGACGACCACCTGAGCTTCAACCTCAATGCAAAAGGTATGTATATTTACAACCGCTATGCAGACGGTGTGCAAGGCGCTGCACTGGATATGGATCCGACGCAACCTATCTATGATCCCTCCAACATTGGTTTTGGCGGTTACTATCAGCGTACGGTTGTCGGCGCGTATGACGACCAACTGGCATACCCGGGCGGAAAATGGTATTTGACTAACAATACCCAGTCTGCCGCTAACCCGGTTGCTTCGCTTATGCAGAAGAAAAATCAGGCTAACTCCGGCTCCTTCGTCGGTAACTTGGATGGTACCTATAAAATCCATGGATTTGAGGACCTGATCCTGCATGCGAACTTCGGTGCGGACTACTCTTATGGTAAACAAACACTCGAGACTTCACCCGAGGCTTATAACGACCACTACTATGGACGTTATGGATGGGCGGAGACAATGAAATATAACCTCCTCTTCAACTGCTACGCGCAGTATTATAAGGACTTTAATGAGAAACACCACTTCGATGCTATGGTCGGTTATGAGTGGCAGCACTTCTATCGTAAAGGTACATCCGAGTACTGGGGACTCTATCCGGAGACCGCTAACGACCCTGCTTTGCGTGGTACGAAATATAACCACCTGACCACTGCTTCGCAGGACTGGGCTACTGAGAGTTACCTCGTTTCCTTCTTCGGTCGTGTTAACTATTCGGCACTCAATCGTTATATGATTACGGCTACCGTACGTGCCGATGGTTCTTCTCGTTTCGCTCCGAAAAACCGCTGGGGTGTATTCCCCTCTGTAGCACTCGGTTGGAAGATCAAAGAGGAGGCTTTCCTTAAAGATGTCAACTGGCTCAATGACCTCAAACTCCGTCTCGGTTACGGTATCACCGGTCAGCAGGATCTGAACATGGGTGACTATCCGTATATGCCGACCTATGATGTCAGCAAGCAGTATGCGTATGCAACCCTCGGCGAGCAGGCTACCGAGCAGAAACTGAGCGAACTGCAAGCACAGGGATATGAACTCACCAAAGATTATGTTGTCTCCTCTGATAACTATATCTACTACGTTCATAACCGTCCGAATGCGTACAACCCGAAACTGACTTGGGAGAAAACGACGACTTATAACGCAGGTATCGACTACGGCTTCCTTAACAACCGTATCAATGGTAGTTTCGATTTTTACTATCGTCAGACCAATGACCTGATCAACTATGTCAATGTGCCTGCCGGTACGAACTTCAAGAACAGCGTAACCCGTAACATCGGTTCGCTCCGTAATATGGGTGTTGAGTTCGCTATCAATGCAGTAGTCGTTGACCGCAAGAAATTCAAATGGGATGTTACTTACAATGTGACATGGAATGACAATAAGATTACCAAACTCCTTGATAGCGATAGCGAAGACTACTATGTTGTTACCGGAGGTATCCGTAACGGACAATATGTACAGGCTCACAAGGTTGGCTATGCAGCATCTTCATTCTATGTATATGAGACCGCTAAGAACCCTGAAACCGGAAAATTGTATGTAGTGGACCGCAACCAGGATGGTACAATCGACGAAAAAGATAAATACTTCTACCACAACCCGGCTGCACCTGTCACAATGGGTCTTACCTCCAAATGGCAGTTCTACGGATTTGACCTCGGTATCAGCTTCCGTGCTTCTATCGGAAACTACGTGTACAACCATATTCTTTCCGGAAACATGGGTAGTATCGAGAAAGGACAGATCTATTCGGCTAAATCCGGTGGATACCACAACCTCATGATTTCGGCTCTCCACTCATACTACGTGGACGGCGTTCGCCCGAGTGACTACACCAGCCAGTTGGATCTTCTGGATTACTTCGTAGAGAACGCTTCGTTCCTCCGCTGCGATAATATTACGCTCGGCTACTCTTTCGAGAAAACGGTTAAGGGACGTGTTTATTGCACCGTTAGTAACCCGTTCGTAATCTCGCGCTATAAAGGACTCGATCCGGAGGTCTTCGGAGGTATTGACAACAATATCTATCCCCGTTCACTTACGGTCAGCGTTGGTACAAGTTTGAGTTTCTAATCCATCGAAAAATATACTGTTATGAAAAAACTTAATATTCTTTTAGTTGCATGTGTTGCAGCACTGGGGTTCACTTCATGTGTACAGGATCTGAATACGGAACCTATTAACCCGAATGTGCTGCAGAAATTTGACCAGGATCGTATCTACTATAAGATATATGCTGGTCTCGGTACTTCCGGTCAGGTTGGACCCGATGGTAACGGTGACCTGGATGGTAATGAGGGATACTCCGTTTTCTACCGCTGTATTTTCGTTCATAATGAGTTCCCGTCTGATTGCGGTTGGTGGATCTGGCGTGACGCCGGTGTAACCGACCTGAACGAAATGACATGGACCTCCGAGAATGAGTTTACGGAGTTGTTGTACAACCGTATGACGTTCAATGTTACAACCTGTAATCACTTCCTCGATAACACGGAGGGTAAAACGGACGCCAAATCGGTTCGCCAACGTGCAGAGGTTCGCTTCATGCGTTGCTTGAACTACTATTACCTGCTGGACTTCTTCGGCAACCCGCCTTTCACCATGACCGTATCGGCTGAGAACCCGAAACAGATTGAGGGCGGACGTCCCGCACTCTTCCGTTGGGTCGTAAATGAACTGCTGGCTGCCGAGAACTATCTCGACGAATCGACAGAGGTCTATCGCGTCAATGCTAACGCTGCTCGTCTGCTTCTGGCACGCTTGTACTTGAATGCGCATGTGTACGATCCGGAGTTCAAGTATATCACCAAGGATAATGCATTGGATTCGGCTGCTATCTACGCTAAGAAAGTAATGGATAACGGCAAATACAAACTGACGGAGAATTATGCACAGATGTTCATGGGCGACAACGACCGTAACGCCGGTGCATGTGAGGTCATCTTTGCTATCCCGCAGGACGGTGAGTATATCCAGTCTTGGGGTGCTACCTCCATGCTCGTTTGTATGACACGTGCTGCCGGTATGCTTCCTTGGGGATCGACCGATAAGTGGGAGTGCTTCCGTACTTCACCCGAGATGGTGAATGTGTTCCTTAACGGTAAGAATGCTGCTACTATCAAAGCGGACGAGAAACATATGCCGGAGCTCTTGGGAGATGACCGTGCTATCCTCTGCAACCAGGCTAAGGCCGATCCCGCTGACCCCGATTCCATCACCTTCAGCGCGAACTTCACGGGCGGTGCTAAATATGGAGAAGGTACGTTCACCAATTGCTGGGCTATGTGCAAATGGACGGGATGCTATTCTACCGGTGAAACTACGGGTAAACACACCCAGTTCGTAGATACCGATGTACCTTTGTTCCGTGTAGCAGAAGCTTATCTGACCTATGCAGAAGCACTCTGGCGTAAAAACCCGGGTGACCCCAAGGCTTTACAGACAATCAACGACCTGAGAAGCACGCGTCATGCTGATCCGCTGCCGGCACTCGATGCTGATGGTAACGTATTGCTCGATGAGTGGCTCCGCGAGTTCTATTGCGAAGGACGCCGCCGTATGGACTTGATCCGTTTCGGACAGTTCTGTGGACCTACCGCTACCAAAGAGTGGGAAGGACATAAAGCGGGTAAAGACGCTAAATATATCGTTTACCCGATTCCTAATAAGGATATGGTCGCTAACTCGAACCTTGTGCAAAACGCAGGATATTAATATCTCAAACATCATCTTTGATGACAATTTAAAATCTTTAAAATTATGAAGAAGATTTATGCAATCTTGGTAGCAGCTGTGATGAGCGTTAGCCTCTTTGCTGCTCCGTCGCAAGCTGACTTGGCTTCCTTTATGGAGGAAGGTTACTATGTGGTTTGTTTCCAGGCTCCGGCTGATGCAACATGTAATGACATCTACTGGATGGGCCAGTATGCCGACTGGAACATTGCTACTGATCTGGAAGACCTCGTAAAATGCGAGCCTCTTACTGGTGCCAATGCTGGTTGGTATGTAGCTAAAGTGCCTGCTGACAAGGGTACGAATGGTAAGCCGATTCAGCTGAATGAGTGCGGTAAACTGACTTGGGATGTACAGCCGGGTAGTCATGACAAAATCACACTCGTTGCTGGTAGTGTAAACATCATCGACAAAGGCGCAGAGACTGACTTGGAAGGATTTTCTACAACTGAGGCGACAATTATTACGATTGCTGGTTGGAAAAGTGTGCGCTGAGCAATCTTACACAATCCGTGTTTATCCGCCTTACTGCCAATACCTGGAGGACGCAGAACCCACTATTAGAGGTTCGTTCGACCAATGGGCTGGTGTGATTACTATGGAATTTAAAGGCTCGTACTTTGAGTATGTTTCTGAGCCTGTAAGCAGTAATTTCGAGTTCAAATTCAACAACTCTTCTAATAAAGACGATTGGAGCAACCAGTTCCAAGTTTATAATGAAGAAAAGCAAGACTGGGAGAATATCCCGGCTGAGGGCAACCTCTCTCTGTCAAATGGTACAGAATTCTACACCTATGATGAGGCATCTAGACTTCTGGTATTTAACTTCTCTGATGAGACAAAATACCGTTATGCAGGCTGCGTGCCGTCTGTAGATTATTCTGTTAAGGCTAAATTGCCGGCAGAGAATTGTCCGTCCATCGTTGAGATTATAGGTGATTTCGGTGAGGGCTGGCAAGTTGGTACTCCTATGACTTTTAATGCTTCTACTGGATGTTTCGAGGCTGCTGTTGTGGCTAGACCTTCTAACGAATTTAAGTTCCGTTCTGGTGTAGGAGAAACCTCTGATGAGAAATGGAAAGTTGAAATCCAAGTTCCGAATAGCGAGGTAGAAGGAGAGTGGAAAAGTATGAGCAATCTTAAATTTGAAGATGTTGCAGACGAAGACGGTCTTGTAGAACTTGAACTCAATGCCCCTGCTGAGTACCGCTGGACTCCGGCTGCTCAAGGCATCGAGGAAGTTGTCCTGACCGAGAAGGCTCACAAGGTTGTTGTTGACGGTGTGCTCTATATCGTTCGTGACAACAAGATGTTCAACATCCAAGGCGCACAGGTTCGCTAATCCGACCACCCATGGCATCAGCCACCCATTGCATCAGCCATGCATGGCTGATCTGAAATGGCTGATCTAAAAATAGCCCGGGCTCCCGCTCGGGCTATTCTTTTTTACTGCACGCGCGTTTTTTTTGAAAAATAATTGCCTAAACTCTTGCATATTCCGAAAAAATGTCGTAACTTTGCACCGAGTTTTAAAATAGGCATATAATAACCTTTAAATCTATACGCATATGAGACTCGAAATTCTACTGTATTCCCTGCTTTTTATCCTGATTGGATTGACCTTGGTGTCTTTCTTCTTGGTTTGGCAATGGTTTGATGCGCGAGACCGACTCAAAGTGGTGCGCGAGACTACCCGTGAACAGACAATTCATGCGATGCGACACGCGCATAACAAATGCCGTGTGCTACTCTACATCGGATTGGCGCTCGCAATCGCGTTTATCATACTGCCGCTGACCCTGCATGATTATTACAACATGCTCGTCTATCCTTGCGTAGTGATTATGGCGGACATGTTGATCCTCTTCGGACTACGCTCTCGGGCTAAGCAGTACATGAGTGCCATTGACGAATACGTGAACGCCAATGAGGAACATGTGCGCGAAGCGGCGGCTGCGCGCGAACAGCAACGCGAGCAATGGCGGCACGACGCGCCTGTGCTCAACCCGCAAGCGGAAGCTATCATTAAGGAAAACCTCGGCGATAACTACGAGGTATGGTTCCGGCACGACATCCTCACCGGACGAAATGTACTCGCTAACCGCGAAGAAGGCATCCTCTACGCACAAGGTATCATCCTCCGATTCTCGGAGATCATGGAGGTGCGCCTCGGACGCAAGGACCTCAAACTCGTTACATCCAATAGTACATACCCCTTCGTCACCATTGATTTCGGCGCACTGCCAATCAACCCCGAGACCGGAAACAAATACATGGACGAGCTCGCGGAAAAGATCCAGGCTCTCATCCCATAACCCCAACCCAACCACAATAAAAAAGAGGCGCCCGCCTCTTTTTTATTGTTCAGTTCGGCGGCATTTTTGCCGCCGTTTTCTTAGTAACTCTCCTCTGCACTGGGAAAGCTGCTGTCTTTCACCGCGCTGACATATTCGCTTACCGCGTTCTTTACCGCCTCGCCCAAATTGGCAAAATGCCGCAGGAACTTCGGCTTGAAGCCTTGATTGAGGCCTAACATGTCGTGAAGCACCAATACTTGGCCGTCGCACTGATTGCCGGCGCCGATACCGATCACGGGACAACTGACCGATTTCGTTACTCGCGCTGCCAACGCCGCAGGGATCTTCTCTAACGTGATAGCGAAACAACCTGCTTCGTCTAACAGCTTGGCGTCGTGCAGTAACTTCTCTGCCTCCGACTCTTCTTTCGCGCGAAGACCATAACCGCCGAACTGGTTCACGCTCTGAGGCGTCAGACCTAAATGACCCATCACTGGCACACCGATTTGGATCATGTGACGGATGGCGGGCAATACCTCTTCGCCGCCCTCGATCTTCACTGCGTCACAACCGCTCTCCTTAAGGATCTTGATGGCGTTACGAACACCTTCTTCTTCGCTCACTTGGTAGCTGCCAAACGGCATGTCGCATACCACCAACGCATGTTGCGCCGCGCGGACCACACCTTTTGTCAGGAAAATCATCTCATCTACCGTGATGGGTAAGGTGTATTGGTTGCCGCACACTACATTGCTTGCACTGTCGCCCACAAGAAGCATATCTATACCGGCTTCATCTACTAAACTCGCTAACGTGAAATCGTAACTCGTCAGCATGGCGATCTTCTCGCCGTTCGCCTTCATCTGACGCAACTTAGCTGTCGTCATCCGGCTATTTTGTACATGTACACTCATAGTTTTTACAAAAAATCGCACAAAGGTACTGCTTTTTTTGGATATATGCAAATTTTTTACTACCTTTGCACTCGAAATGAGACAAAATACATTCATATTTGTCGGTTTAGTGGTACTTTTAGTGCTGCTTTTCGGATTGGATGTCTGTTCCGGCACTATTTGGCTTTGGCCTTTTGGCGAATCCCTTTCGCCTATGGAGGATCGGATCATGCACGCTATCCGTCTCCCGAAAGCGGTCACTGCCATTCTGGCGGGTGCATCCCTCTCTGTGGCAGGTCTCATCATGCAGACCCTCTTTCGCAATCCCCTCGCAGGACCATATACCCTCGGTGTCTCCTCCGGCGCCAGCCTCGGTGTCGCTTTCCTGACCATGTGCTCTGCAATATTACTGCCATTCTCCTCCCTTGAGGGGAGGTTGGGAGGGGTTTCCATCCTGCTCCCCTTCGCCGCCGTCATTGGGGCCACGCTCGTCTTGCTCCTTGTGCTGGCTGTCAGCCGTCGTGTCACATCCAATGTCAGCCTGCTTATTGTCGGAATGATGTTTGGCTCCATCGCCGGCGCATTGGTCAGCCTCATGCAGAATTTCGCCAACCCCGACGCACTCAAACTCTTCATCGTCTGGACCCTCGGATCTCTCAGTTCTGTAGGGTGGGGGGATATGTACATGCTGGTTCCTATTCTGTTGCTTGGTACGCTCTTTGTTCTTCTGGCGCTCAAACCGCTCAACGGACTCCTCTTAGGCGAAGACTACGCGCGCGGATTAGGTATTAATGTATCGCGCTCACGCTTGTATATAGTGCTGGCGACCGGACTTCTCGCCGGTGGCGTCACTGCTTTCTGCGGACCCATTGCTTTCATCGGTGTCGCCGTTCCGCACATCGCCCGTGGCATCTTCCGCACTTCCAACCACCGCATCACCATCCCCGCCGCCGCACTCATTGGCGCCTGTCTTCTCTTGGTGTGCGATGTTCTCTGCTCACTCTTCATCTACCCGCTACCCATCTCCACCGTCTCCGCCCTCTTCGGAGCACCCATGATCATCTGGATCATCCTCAAGAATAAATAAATATCCACTTTTCATCTTTCATCTTTCATTTTTCATCTTTCATCTTTCACTTTTCTGCCAAAATGTCAGTCCCTTTCTGCCAAATCCCCTTTGGCACATCTTTTGTCATATTCTTAGTGAATCGTCTTACAGTGTAGCGATCCTACAGAGAAACGGTCCTACAGCGTAAGCGGTCTTACAGCGCCAACGGCGCGGTCATAAAAATTGTATAACATTAAAATTTTTATATTATGTCTAAGATTATTGGAATTGACCTCGGTACTACCAACTCGTGTGTAGCCGTTATGGAGGGTAACGAACCTATCGTTATTGCCAACGCTGAAGGTAAGCGTACTACTCCGTCTGTTGTCGGATTTATTGAAGGCGGTGAGCGTAAAGTGGGTGACCCGGCTAAACGTCAAGCCATCACAAACCCGACCAAAACTATCTATTCTATCAAGCGTTTCATGGGCGAGACTTACGACCGCTTGCAGTCTGAAATCGCCCGCGTTCCGTACAAAGTAACTAAAGGTGATAACAACACCCCGCGTGTGGACATTGACGGACGTCTCTATACCCCGCAGGAGATCTCGGCTATCATCCTCCAGAAGATGAAAAAGACCGCTGAGGACTACCTCGGACAGGAGGTTACCGAAGCTGTCATCACTGTCCCTGCGTACTTCAACGACTCACAGCGTCAGGCTACCAAGGAAGCCGGTGAGATCGCCGGACTCAATGTCCGCCGTATCGTCAACGAGCCGACCGCAGCAGCCCTCGCCTACGGTCTCGATAAGTCCAACAAGGATATGAAGATTGTAGTCTTCGACTGCGGTGGCGGTACCCACGATGTATCCGTTCTGGAGCTCGGCGATGGCGTCTTCGAGGTAAAAGCAACCGATGGTGATACCCACCTTGGTGGTGATGATTTCGACCATCGTATCATCGACTGGCTCGTTCAGGAGTTCAAGAACGAGAACGGCGGCGCTGATCTGAGCAAAGACCCGATGGCTATGCAGCGTCTGAAAGAGGCTGCCGAGAAAGCCAAGATCGAGCTTTCGTCCTCTACCTCTACGGAAATCAACCTGCCGTACATTATGCCGGTCAACGGTGTGCCTGCACACTTGGTTAAGACCCTGACTCGTGCTAAGTTCGAGCAACTGATTGACGACCTTATCCAGCGTACCATCGCTCCGTGCCGCACGGCGCTCGAGCATGCCGGATTGAAGACCTCCGATATTGACGAGATCATCCTCGTAGGTGGTTCGACCCGTATCCCGGCTATCCAGGATGCCGTACAGAAATTCTTCGGCAAGGCTCCGTCCAAGGGCGTTAACCCGGACGAGGTAGTGGCAGTCGGTGCAGCTATCCAGGGTGGTGTGCTCACAGGCGATGTCAAGGACGTTCTGCTCCTCGATGTAACCCCGCTGAGCCTTGGTATCGAGACTATGGGCGGTGTTATGACCAAGATGATTGAGGCGAACACTACCATCCCGACCAAGAAGACCGAGACCTTCACCACCGCTGTTGATAACCAGCCGTCTGTAGAGATCAAAGTCCTTCAGGGTGAGCGTCCGATGGCGGCTCAGAACAAGCAGATTGGTATCTTCCACCTTGATGGAATCATGCCTGCCCGTCGTGGCGAACCGCAGATCGAGGTAACCTTCGATATCGACGCCAACGGTATTCTGAACGTCACCGCCAAGGATAAAGCTACCGGTAAGGAGCAGAAGATCCGTATTGAGGCTTCCTCCGGTCTCTCCGACGAAGAGATCAAGCGTATGAAAGCAGAGGCTGAAGCCAACGCCGAGGCTGATAAGAAAGCCAAAGAGCAGGCTGACAAACTCAACAAAGCCGACGCTACGATCTTCCAGACCGAGAAGCAACTCGCTGAACTCGGCGACAAGATCCCGGCTGACAAGAAAGCTCCGATTGAGAAAGCCCTTGCGGACCTCAAAGACGCCTACGCTAAACGTGACGCCGATGCTTGCGAAGCCGCTAACAACGCCCTCATGACTGCTTTCCAGGCTGCCTCTGCAGAGATGTACGCCGCCCAACAGCAGGCACAACAGGCTGGAGGCCAAACCACCTCGAACAACGCCGGAGGCGCTAACAACACCGGTTCCAACAACGGCAACCCCACCGCCGAGGACGTTGATTTCGAAGAGGTTAAGTAACCTCCCTCCAGTATCCGCCAATCCGGCATCCTTTTTTGCATCCGCCAAGTTTGGCGGATCCCCAACTCACTCCCGCATCCGCCAAGTTTGGCGGATCCCCAACTCCCCCTCTCTCCCGTAGAGTGGGGGAGTTTCTGTATCCCCCTCGCCCTTCGCCCTTCCTCCCCATCCCTCCATCCCTCCTTCGCCCTTCGCCCCCAGGCCCTTTGCCCGGCACAGCTCCGCGGCCACCGTATCCCCCCGGCTCATGCAGCGGGCATAGTTCACCTGCAA
>CAJOCN010000010.1 GCA_905233255.1 Paludibacteraceae bacterium | reverse complement strand
TGCGGTTTTTATGCTCGGCTGGCACGAAACTACATAATTAAAAGAGTTAATTAATTTTTGTTAATTAGTTTAACATTAGTTTGTTTTGTTTTTTGTTTTTTTGTTGTTTTTTTAAATTGTTAATATTTTAGTTAATTAGTTTGTTATTAGCTATTTTAGACATTTTTCGCAGCTTTGCTATAATCAACAGTGTACATCATAAGCTGTCGAAAAATTGTTGCATCTCTTGCGGGGTCTTACAACTTATAGTTCGTCCCTCGGTGTACTCCTGACGGGCTTTATTAATCAAACAATTCGTGTCTATGAAAATATGGTTCTCGTTATTTTTCATAGCGCCAATACATCTGCATATTCTTCTTGTTCTTGTGCAGTCAGCAAATCAAGATTAGAGTTCACCCAACGGCGTTCAGCCACCGAATGAATATCTTTTTTAGTGACGCCTGCTTTACGCAACATCATCTGAAACAGATCTTGTTGCCTCTGCATCAATTCCTTTCTTCTTGCAGCTGTCATAATTCTAATTCCTTTCTATATTTGTTTATTGCTATTTATTTTAGTAATATTCGTATTTTCATAAGGCGCGTAGGGTTGCGATAGCTTCGTCTTTACTTAGAGCTGGGGCGTCTTCTATCTGTTGTAAACTATGTACAATCGTTTGAGCAAGACGATACGCCTTGTCCAAATTCATCAGTCTATTCCACCGGCGGTTACTCATCCGAACCGTAGTAGTGGTTTTTGTTTGCTCTATTACGCACATATCAACCTCCTTTGTTTTCATCACTCTTCCACCTCCACGCCTTGCAGGGTATAGGTCTTGTTACCGCGGAGGATGTAGATTTGGTTATCGCGTAGCACCTTTGTACATTGTACATTGTTACCTTGTACATCGTTAAGGGCTTGCGACTTGTCATGCGCCGTGTAGGTGGCCTGATAGGTTGCATCGTGGGTCACGCGGGTCAATGCCGGAGACCATCCCTTGAAGGTATAGATGTATTGCTCATCCTCTGCTTTAACCGGTGTCTCACCGCTATAGGTCGGCATTACGCCGTACTTCACCGTCTGCCGATCCAGCTCCGTACCGTCTTCGTCCAGGAAGACGATGAGGTAACTGTTTACCTCTGCGTCAAAGACCGCAGTATAAGTGGCATCACCCGTCACCGCAGTGATCTCCGGAGACCAGCCGGTGAAAATGTAAGTGTACTGCGCGTTATGCTGTCTTGCCGGTTCCTCACCTGTATATTCCGGAGTCTTGCCGTAAGGCACATGCACCGTCTGGAGAAGCGCGTTGTTGTAGTTGCGGAAGGTGATGGTATATTCCTTCGGCACGCGGGTGAAGACCGCCGTATAGCTTGCCTCGCCCGTAACAGGTACTACCTCGGGACTCCAACCGGCGAAGGTGTAGTAATAATGCTCCTCCATCGGTTCGGACGGGATGAGAGTCGTGGCCGGTATCTCGCCGTACGGAACCGTCACCTGATCCAAGATGGTTGTACCGTTCTCCAAGTAGAAGGTGACGGTGTATGTATTCACAACCGTATCAAAGACTGCAGTATAAGTAGCGTTGCCGGAGACGGGTTCTAATACGGGGCTCCATCCCTTGAAGGTGAAGGTATATTGCGCGGTGCGCTCCTTATATATTTCCGCGTGCGCGGGCGTGGTACCGATAACAGCTGTCGTTTCCTCGATCAGCGAACCGTCGTCACTCAGCCACGTGATGAGATAGCCGTTTTGCGTGGAGGTATAGGTAGCCGTATAGGTAGCATCGCCTGTTACCGCAGTGATCTCCTTGTCCCATCCGGCAAAAGCGTAGGTATGCTGTGCATCGGCAGCTTTGGTCGGCTCTTCCGGAGCGGTAGGCATAGCGCCATACTCCAGTGTTTCGTTATTAAAGGTAATGGTGTACTTATTAATCGTACTGCTAAAGGTTGCCGTATAGGTAGTGTCTTTTGTAACAGTAGCAATTGGTATATCCCAACCTTTGAAGGTGTAGGTGTATTGCGCATCACCTTGTTTAACCGGAGTGGTTCCTGTGTATTCCGGAGTTACGCCATACGCTACCTCTGTACTCTGGAGAGTGGTCTCATCGTTCTTGAAGGTAATGAGGTATTTGTTAACCGTGCTATCAAAGATCGCAATATAAGTTGCTTCACCTATTACGGATGCAATCTCATTATCCCAGCTCTTGAAGGTGTAGGTGTATTGCGCATCACCTTGTTTAACCGGAGTGGTTCCTGTGTATGCCGGAGTTACGCCATACGCTACCTCCGTACTCTGGAGAGTGGTCTCATCGTTCTTGAAGGTAATGAGGTATTTGTTAAATATCCCAACCTTTGAAGGTGTAGGTATATTGGGCTGTGGCGTTTTTGGTCGGCTCTGCCGGAGCGGTAGGCATGGTGCCATACTCAACTTCCGTGCTCAGGAGTGTCTCCTCGCCGTTCTTGAAGGTAATGAGGTACTTGTTAACCGTGCTATCAAAGATCGCAGTATAAGTTGCTTCACCTATTACGGATGCAATCTCATTATCCCAGCTCTTGAAGGTGTAGGTATATTGGGCTGTGGCGTTTTTCGCCGGGGCAGTCGGAGCGGTAGGCATGGTGCCATACTCAACTTTTCGTTATTAAAGGTAATGGTGTACTTATTAATCGTACTGCTAAAGGTTGCCGTATAGGTAGTGTCTTTTGTAACAGTAGCAATTGGTATATCCCAACCGGTGAAGGTATAAGTATATTCGGCTGTTGCCTGTTTGGTCGGAGTGGTTCCACTGTATGTCGGAACAATGCCATACTCTACCTCTATGCTCTGGAGTACCTCCTCACCATTCTTGAAGACAATGGTGTATTTGTTAGTAGTGCTATCAAACTCAGCGGTGTATATAGCTTCGCTGGTTACGGATGTAATCGCCGGATTCCAAGCCTTGAACGTATAGGTATATTGCGCAGTAGCATCTTTGGTGGGATTCGTCGGAGCAGTAGGTGTAGCACCATACTCTACCTCTGTGCTCTGGAGTGTCTCCTCGCCATTCTTGAAGGTGATAGTGTACTTGTTGATAGTGTTGCTGAAGGTAGCGGTGTATGTCTCATCGCCAACAACAGGAACAACCTCTTTATCCCATCCCGCAAAGGTATAGGTATATTGCGCAGTTGCAGCTTTGGTCGGATTAGCAGGGACACTTGGCATTCTTCCTTCTAAGAGCACCTGATCTGAAATCAAGGGTGTATTATCATCGTTGACAAAACGAATGGTAAATTTCGGATCGCACGCATAGTAGTAGTGCTTGTCGGAGAAGGATTGTAATGCACCTTTACTCCAATAACCGGTAATATCCCGACGGAGCTTAGCTTGTGCATCCCCATCGTACGTTTTTTCGCTACGACTGGTATAACGCCAGTCGTTGTTAGCCCACTCGTAACTGTTATCTTTAATCAACGTACTGCCTTTATATTCTTTCTCATAACGAATAGAGTTCGTCCATGTGTCATTCGTGTAGTTCTGTACAATTTGATTGGTTTCATGACCTGCAACATCATAGGTAAATAAAGTTTTTTGGGAAGCTCTCCAGTTGTCTGTGCCCCATAATGATGTAGTTAAAGAGGCCATTCTACCTTCAATGTTGTATTCTGTGTCTGTTTTAATTGTTCCTATCCAAGTCTTAGAATCGGCATTCCACCCATTATATTGTGCAGAAGAAATTTGTTTACCATTTTCGTATACATATTCGTTGCGATATCTTCCCCTCCATTCACTATTTGACCAGTCCATACGTTGTGTGTACTCAACTTCGCCAAAATCGTAGTATTTTGTCTCTATTTTGTACGAAGGAACCCAGTTGTTGTTTGCCCATGAGGTATAGTGTGCTTCGTAAAGTTGTTGCCCAGTTGCAGAAAATGATGCGGTATCTTTTGAGACTCCAATCCAGATGGAGTCTGCGCTGCAACGCCACTTCGCATTAAGAAGTACACGGCCAGATGCGTCTTTGATTTCATCTGTGCGCGTCATGGAGGTCATTACCCATTTCTCGCCGTCCCATTGTGCATTGTGGACCATAATCTCTGTTCCGGCTGCGTTATAGTTCTTTACCGTCCGATTCGAATAAATCCACTCTGTGCCAGTCTTGGTATATGTCTTAATGGTGTCATTCTGGCCGGCAGCATTGTAATGATAGTCGTTGCGGCTCGTTCCCAACCATTCTTCATCTTGCCATTTATAGGAGGCTGTTTGGATTGTTTTAGAACCGGAGTATGTGGTGATTGATTTAACTGCATTAGCCCATTCCGCAATATCATTAGACCACAATTGGGTGATTTCTTCCGTTGTCTTTGGGGTCGTGGTGTAGTTCCATAGTGTGCGTGCACCTGAGCCAACCCAGCCATTATCTTTCCAAGTATAATTGGCTACCTCTGTCTTACTACCGGCAGAGTTAAAATCAGTAACCGCCCAAGTGCTATATACCCATGCGTCAGTAAGCCACTTGTATTTATATGTATAGATTTTCTTTTTTGCCGTATTAAAAGTGTATTCTTCTTTCTTGGTCCCTTTCTGAACGCCATTCGTATAAGAATAGTTTTCTATGCTCGTATTGTTCCCCGCTGCATCATAGCCGGTGTTCTCCTGAAGTGTAATCTGCCAATCATTATTCGCCCAACTATATTTCTCATGCAGGGTCTGCTTACTCGACGGACCATTGAACTCCCAAGTTTCCTTGGTTGAATTAGCCCATGCGCCATTATACCATGTATAGGCAATCGAACTTGTTTTCTTCGAGGCGCTAAAGAATACGTATTCCTCTTTCTTCGTGCCTTTCCATACATTGCTCTGGAGAGCGTAGTTCTCTATCAAATCATTATTGCCGGCTGCGTCGTAACCTTTTATCTCACGTAAGGTAATTGTCCAATTGCTATTCGACAAGGTGTACTTCTCGTGCAGGGTCTGTAGCTTAGCTGCATTAAACTCCCAAAGATCTTTTGTTCCGGCGGACCATTCGGTGCCGTTATGCGCGGTGTACTGGATTTCCAGTGTTTTTGAGCCGGCGGCATTATACTCGCGGATACGCTGTTTGGAATACGCTAACTGGCCTGAGGCATTGCGCTCATAGGTGGTGAACTGCGTCTCGCGACCGTCGGCATCGAAGGTCCATGTGTATTTCGTTAGCGGAGTCCATGCGTTGTTCACCCAATCATAGAGCGTGCGTAGGGTCTCCTTGCCTCCGGGGCCTGCATAAGTATGTTCCTCTTTGGTCGTTCCCTTCCATGTGCCGGAGACGGCATCCCAATCGTAAGTGGCGGAGAAGGTGATGTTTCCGTTCGTGCCCTTTTCAGTCCGGGAAGAACCGTAGCGGGTTCCGTCGGCATTAACCGTCCAAGTCATAGTGCGGGTGGTGTCGCCGTACTCATAAACCGTTACACTCTCTAACACCGAGTCCGCGTTGTATGTCTGTATCGAATCAATATCGCACGAGGCAGCGCTCATGCGTTTGGGCGCGCGTAAGGGTTCCCGTACCAGAGGGAGTACGTACCACTCCGGGTCTGGCTCCTCCGTAACTGTATCGGGTGCAGATACAATAATACTGTCCTGAGCGTTACCCAGGCTGTCCGTCGGTATTTCAGTTACTGTTTCCGTTGCCATGATGACGGCTGAGGCTGCCATCAGGAGAAATAAGATATATGCTCTCTTTCTGTTCATTAATGTTTTGTTTGTGTGTATTATTGTGGCTGCTCGCTCATATGTACCTCTTATTACTAATACCAAGCATACATGATTATATCATGCGCCACAATTTGCGATGCAAAATTACTACTTTTTTTTGTAATATGCAAGAAAATGCGTAAAAAAATGACGAAAAATCTACATTTTGTTATACAAAAGTGACAAAAAAGCAGGTGGGGGGGGGGTAAAAATGAACATAAAATTATGTATATAGCCACCCCGCCAATTATGCTCCGTCTATTATCCCGGCATTGTATGCCGGACATCAGGTCCCTCTTCGGTATGCGATGCACAAGCTCAACGGCGATAAAATAGGAGGCTGACTATGAACAAACATTGTCCATTAGGTCGCATATCATGCGGCACTCAGTAAAATCCTTCGTTCATTAGGTCGGAATCATATTCCGACATCCGCCCGTCCGCCTAAAAATTACTTTTTCCATTGCGTCGGAATCGTATTCCGACATAGAAAGCCACCCCGCCAATTATGCTCCGTCTATTATCCCGGCATTGTATGCCGGACATCAGGTCCCTCTTCGGCTATGCGATGCACAAGCTCAACGGCGATAAAATAGGAGGCTGACTATGAACAAACATTGTCCATTAGGTCGCATATTATGCGACACTCAGAAAAATCCTTCGTTCATTGGGTCGGATGGTATCCGACGCGTCGAGACCTACGACGCCTCCAAGAAACTCTGATCTTTGAGATAACCGAATTAACCGAAATAACCGAATTAACCTAAAACGCCCATCTCCGATGCGGATGTTGTAATGCACTTTCCGGGTTATAGCCTGTATCTTTTTTTATCAAAAATACAAGAAAAAAAATACAGGCTTCCGTATTTAACCCTGTATCTTTTTTGCAAAAAACAGGCAAAATAAATACAGGCTATACCTTAGAAACCAAACCAATCATTTAAACCTATGTTACTTTTCCAATACTAAAACTATACTATTTTGTTACTTTTCCAATGCAAAACTGTGTCATTTTTGTTACTTTTCCAATAAAATTCGCTGCAAAGGTACTGCTTTTTTTTGACATATGCAAGGGTTGAGGAGAAAAAATAGAAATTATAACCGCTCTGTGTGTGATCGCTACGTGCCGCATATGTCTATATCTTCTTGCCCCCAGCGAAGAACATTATATCTATGTGAAACAGAGGTGATATCGGTTCAATACCGGTACCAAACCATAGGATCACCATACAATCACCATAGGATCACCATAGGATGAATCCCTAAAACTGCACATTGAGTGCTTTTACTGTATATATACGTAGTATATATACACTTTTTGCCTGAATTAGCCGTTCGGAAAAACAATGAATTATGCAAATAAATCTGCCAAAATGGCAGAGAAAACAGGAAAAGTGCGCAAATATTTGCATATGTCAGAAAAAAGTTGTACCTTTGCACGGTTTTTTGTAATATGGCGAATAAACGGAAGATTATAAACGACCCGGTGTTCGGGTTTTTGACGATACCAAATGAATTGGTATATGACGTGCTGCAGCACCCGTATGTGCAGCGGTTGAGCCGTATCCGGCAGTTGGGACTGTCGTACCTGGTGTACCCGGGTGCGCTGCACAGCCGGTTCGGGCACTCCATCGGCGCGATGCACCTGATGCAGGAGGCGATCACGGCGCTGCGAATGAAAGGCGTGGAGATCACGGACGAGGAATCAACGGCGGCGCAGATAGCGATCCTGCTGCACGACATAGGTCACGGGCCTTTCTCGCATGTCTTGGAGCACACGCTGGTGGACGGCGTGACGCACGAGGATATATCGCTCCTGATGATGGAGAGGATAAACAATGATTTAATGATGCGCTACGCGCCTAATGGTGACGCTACGCTTAATGGTGGGCCGCTGGATATGGCGATCGCTATATTCAAGAACGAGTACCCGAAGCATTTTCTGCACCAGTTGATCAGTTCCCAGTTGGATGTGGATAGGATGGACTATCTCTGTCGGGACAGTTTCTTCACGGGCGTGCAGGAAGGGCGCGTGGCGAGCGAGCGGTTGCTGAAGATGCTCGACGTGCGTGACGACCGGCTCGTGGTACAGGTGAAAGGTATCTACAGCGTAGAGAAATTCCTGGTGGCACGGCGGTTGATGTACTGGCAGGTGTATCTGCATAAGACCTCCGTGGCGGCGGAGCAGCACCTGATCAAGATACTGAGCCGCGCCAAGGAAATAGCACGCGGAGCGAATAATTGTCAATTGTCAAATCTCAATTCTCAATTATTTTGCTCGCCGGCGTTGCATTATTTCCTCTACAACCATGTCACTTTCGATGACTTCGCGGTGGAGAGTGAGGCGCTCGACCAATACGCGCTGCTGGACGACACGGATGTGCTGTCCGCCATCAAGGCGTGGATCTCCTGCGGGGACAAGGTGCTGAGTGCACTGAGCCGCAGTTTCATCGACCGGCAGCTCTTCCGCGGGGAGTTATTGGAACAGCCGCTGACGGAGGCGGAGAAGAACGCGCTGAACAAGCATTATGCGGAGGCGCTCGGCGTGAGCGAAGAAGACGGGGCGTTCTGCTGGTCCGAGCATGTCTCGACGAGCAACACGTACTCCGAGAAGGCGGATACCATCGACATCCTCTATTCGGACGGCACGGTTCGCGATATAGCCGAAGCCAGCGAGATACTCGACCTCGAGGCCCTCACCCGCAAACCCACCAAACGGTATCTCTTCCGCTACCGCCTTGACTAAATAAATGGTACATGGTAAATGACTAAATGGTAAATAACTTGATGGAATTTAGTGCACAACAGATAGCAGCCCTATTGGGCGGAGAGTTATACGGCAACGCGAACGCCAAGGTGAGCGATGTGGCACCGATTGAACAGGCGGAGGCGAAGCATCTGTCGTTTGTGACGGAGGAGAAGTACCTCTCTTATCTCAGTCATACGCGAGCCGGCGTGGTGCTCATCACCAAAGGGCTGGTAGAAGGTAAGATCGCTTTCCCGGACGGCGAGGGCAAGGCAGGCGGCGCGTTCATCCTCGTGGAGAACGCCCGTGGCGCGATGGGCGAGCTGCTCAAGATAGTGAGCAAAGCCATGAACCCGCCTAAGAAAGGAGTGGAGCAGCCCTCGTTCGTGAGCGAAGGAGTGGCGGTACCCGAGGACGCGTATATCGGTGCGTTCGCCTATATCGGCAAGAACGTCCGCCTCGGCGCAGGGGTGCAGATATACCCGAACGTCTATATCGGCGAGAACGTCACCATCGGCGAGGGTACAATCCTCTATGCGGGCGTGAAGGTCTATCAGAACTGCCGCATCGGCAAGGGCTGTATCCTGCATGCCGGCGTGGTGATCGGCAGCGACGGCTTCGGTTTCGAACCCGACGCACAGGGCGTGAACCAGAAGATCCCGCAGATAGGTAACGTGATCGTAGAGGACGATGTGGAGATAGGTGCTAACACGACTGTCGATCGCGCGATGATGGGATCGACAATCATCCGCCGGAACGCGAAGATAGACAACCTCGTACAAATCGCCCATAACGTAGAGGTCGGCGAGAGCACGTTCCTCTGCGCACAGGTCGGCATAGCCGGCAGTTCGAAGGTGGGCAAGCACTGTATCCTCGCCGGACAAGTAGGCGTAGCGGGACATATAGAGATAACCGACAACTGTGTCTTCGGCGCACAGAGCGGTATCCCCAACTCCGTACGCAAACCCGGTATGTATATGGGCTATCCGGCGATCGACGCAGGTACATGGCGCAGAGCGGTCGTCCGCTTCAAGCAGAGCGGTCAGCACTAATAAAAGATATTCATTAATCATTATTCATTATTCATCGATTTTGAAGCAACATACAATAAAAGAGAGTTTTACGCTGAGTTCGGTAGGCCTGCATACGGGTCTGCACGTGACAGCGACATTCAACCCTGCACCGGCGAACACAGGCGTGTGCCTGAGGCGTGTGGATCTGCCTAACCGGCCCTGCCATCGGGCGCTTGCGGACTATGTGTCTGCTACCGAGCGCGGCACGGTGTTGGAATACGGTAAGTGGAAAATCAGCACGGTGGAGCACGCCCTGAGTGCGCTCTACGCCATGGGAGTGGATAACTGTATCATCGATGTCGATGCGCCGGAGATGCCTATCCTCGACGGCTCGGCGAAACTGTTTGTTCAGGCTATCCAGCGTGTGGGAGTGGAGGAACAGGACGCAGAGCAGGAGGTCTATGTGGTCAAGGAACCGGTGGAGTATGTCTCGGAGCACGGTCACAGGATGCGTGTCGAGCCCTGCGACCACTACGAGGTGGATGTGACGATCGCCTTCAACTCCATTCTTCTGCGCGAGCAGCACGCCACCCTGACGGACCTCAAGCAGTACCCTCGGGAGATAGCCGCCGCCCGTACGTTCTGTTTCGTGCGCGAGATAGAACCGCTCCTCCGCGTGGGACTCATCAAGGGCGGCGACCTCAAGAACGCACTCGTCATCTACGAGACCGAGATGAGCCAGGAAGGAATGGATTATTTCTGCGACAAGATGGGGCAGGAGCACCTCGATGCCAAGAAATTAGGCTACCTCTCGCCCCTGAACTACCTCAACGAACCGGCGCGGCACAAGCTGCTGGATGTGATCGGCGACTTCTCCCTCCTCGGCATGCGGATACAGGGAAGGATCATTGCCTTCAAACCCGGACATACCTTTAACACCCAGTGCGTAAGACGATTAAGAAACCAGATACTTTCGGAATAATGATTTCTCCTTTAGCATATGTGAGCCCGAAGGCTCAGCTCGGCAAGAACGTCACCATCGACGCCTTCGCCTATATTGACGATAATGTGATACTCGGCGATAACTGCCATGTGTTCCCCTCCGCTGTCATCGGCGCTGTACCGCAGGACTTGAAGTTCAAGGGCGAAGAGACTTGGACCATCATCGGCGACAACTGTGTCCTGCGCGAGTTCGTCACTGTCCACCGCGGTACCGCCTCCAAGGGCAAGACCGTCATCGGGTCCAATAACCTCATCATGGCGTACTGCCACGTGGCGCACGACTGCGTCCTGCACGACCATATCATCATGTCCAACGCCACGCAGTTAGCCGGCGAAGTGGAGGTAGATGACTACGCCATCATCGGCGGTGGCTCCCTCGTGCACCAGTTCACCCATATCGGTTCGCACTGCATGATCCAGGGAGGATCGAAGATCAACAAGGATATCCCGCCCTATGTCATCGCAGCCCGCGAACCTATCGCTTTCTGCGGCATCAACTCCGTGGGACTCAACCGCCGCGGCTTCACCCCCGAGCAGATTCACACCATCCAGGAGGTTTACCGCCTCCTCTATAACAGCGGACTGAATACCACCCAGGCGATCGAGCAGATCGAGGCCGCCCTCCCTGCCTCCGCAGAGAGAGACGCGATCCTCGATTTCGTCAGGGGCTCGAGCCGGGGAATCATCAGAGCCTAAGAAAATAAAGAAAACCAATATATATGGAAGAAGTAAAGCAGCCTGTTGAAGGCAAAGAAGAGCGTAGTCTCAATTTCATTGAGCAGATCGTAGAAAAAGACCTCGCCGAGGGAGTGAACAACGGACGTATCCAGACCCGTTTCCCGCCGGAGCCGAACGGCTACCTGCATATCGGTCACGTCAAGGCGATCTGCATGGATTTCGGCATCGCCGAGAAATACAACGGTGTGTGCAACCTGCGTTTTGACGACACCAACCCTGCCAAAGAGGACACGGAGTACGTAGAGACCATCGAGCGCGACATCGCGTGGCTCGGTTTCAAATGGGGTAAGATATTCTATGCCTCCGACTATTTCGAGCAGCTCTACGAGCTCGCTATCCGTTTCATCAAAGAGGGCAAAGCCTATGTCGATGAGCAGACGGCGGAGCAGATAGCCGAGCAGAAAGGTACGCCGACCGAACCCGGTGTGGCATCGCCCTACCGCGACCGACCGATTGAGGAGAACCTGCGGCTCTTCGAGGCCATGCAGGCAGGCGAGATAGAGGAAGGCAAGATGGTTCTCCGCGCCAAGATAGACATGGCGAACCCCAACATGCACTTCCGCGACCCGATCATATACCGCATCATCACCAGCCACCCGCATCATCGTACGGGCCGCCGCTGGAATGTCTATCCGATGTATGACTTCGCACATGGTCAGAGCGACTATTTCGAGGGCGTGACCCACTCCATCTGTACGCTGGAGTTCGAGGTGCACAGACCGCTCTACGACTATTTCCTCGACCAGTTCACAGGTCCTAACTTCGCCGGAATGTCACCCTATGGACCGGACTACAGGCCGAAACAGCGTGAGTTCAACCGCCTCAATATCACCTATACCGTCATGTCCAAGCGCAAGATGCTGCAACTCGTCAAAGAGGGCCTCGTAGCCGGCTGGGACGATCCGCGTATGCCGACCGTCTGTGGTCTGCGCCGACGCGGTTACACGCCGCAGGCGATCCGCACGTTCATGGATAAGATCGGTTACACCAAGGTGGAAGGTATGATCGACCAGGGACTGCTGGAACACACCATCCGCGAGGACCTCAAAGAGACCGCTCCGCGCGTGTGTGCTATCTTCGATCCCGTCAAACTGGTCATCACGAATTATGAGGGCGAAGGAGAGACCATCATCGCCGAGAATATCGACGGTCATGACGAACTCGGCACGCGTGAGATGAAGTTCGGCAAGGAACTGTGGATCGAGCGCGGCGACTTTCTGGAGGAAGCGGACAATAAGTTCTACCGCCTCTCACCGGGCGGACGCGAGGTACGCCTCAAAGCGTCCTATATCATTCAAGCCACGGGTTGCGAGAAGGACGAGAACGGTAAGATCACTACCGTCTATGCCACCTACGACCCCGACTCCAAGTCCGGCACCGAAGGCGGCAACCGCAAGACCAAAGCGACCATCAACTGGGTGGAGTGCAACTCCGCTCTCGACGCCGAGGTACGGCTCTACGACCGCCTCTTTGCGGTGGAGAACCCGAGCGCAGAGGAAGGCGACTTCCGTGACCTGCTCAACCCCGAGAGCCTCAAGGTAGTGACTGCAAAGGTAGAGGGCAGTCTGCGCAGCGAACTGCACGCACCGGTATTCAAAGACGGTATTGAGCAGGAGAACCATTACCAACTTTTGAAGCAAGGTTATTTCGTAGTCGATCCCGATACTACGGCTCAGAAGCTGGTACTCAACCGCACCTGCTCGCTCAAGGATAATTACTTAAAATAGTCGAAAGTCGAAAGACCGCTTCGCTCAAAGCAGAAAGCCCTTGCGTACACGCGTATATAATAATAAGGAACAGATCTTCTGCGAATGGCGCAAACGATGGGTGCGTCTCACGCCGGAAGAATGGGTGCGACAACAGTTACTGCACCGGTTGGTGGAGCAACTGGAGTACCCGATGAGCCTTATTGCCGTGGAAGTGCCTTTCACGATGGCGAACGGCAAGGCTTTTAGGGCAGACGCGGTAGTCTATGGCAATGCCCCCCTCCCTCGTGGGGAGGGGCAGGGTGGGGTTTCTCCCCTCATGCTCATCGAGTGCAAGGCGGAGACGGTGCCGCTGACCCAGAAAACACTCGATCAGGCTCTGACCTATAACCGCAAGTTAGGCGTACCGTGGCTGGTACTCCATAACGGCATACAAACGATAACAATCAATTGTACTAGTGGAAACAATACTTACATTACAGGACTCCCTCGATACACCGACCTTCTACGGGGTGAATAACAGCAATATCCTGTGCCTCAAGAACCAACACCCCGATGTGCGGGTCGTGGCGCGCGGATACCAGATGAAGGTAACGGGATCGGAGAGCGCCATAGACAAGTTCGAACGCTCGCTGAGGCTCTGCGAGAACTTCTGCATCCGCAATAACCGCCTTACCGAGCAGGATATACTGATGCTTCTGCACGGCGACAAGCCGCAGGAGCGGGCAACGGATAACTTGATCCTGCACGGCGTGAACGGCAAGTCTATCTATGCCCGATCGGTGAACCAGAAAGCGTTGGTCGATGCGTACGAAGAGAACGACCTCCTCTTTGCCGTCGGACCTGCCGGTAGCGGTAAGACCTATACGGCGATCGCGTTGGCGGTAAGAGCGCTCAAGAACAAAGAGGTACGGCGGATTATCCTCTCCCGTCCGGCGGTAGAGGCAGGCGAGAAATTAGGTTTTCTGCCGGGTGACATGAAAGAGAAGATCGACCCCTATCTGCAGCCGCTCTATGATGCCTTGCAGGACATGATCCCGGCTTCCAAACTGACCGAATACATGGAGAAAGGGACGATCCAGATTGCGCCGCTCGCTTTCATGCGCGGTCGTACGCTGAGCGAGGCGGTGGTCATCCTCGACGAGGCGCAGAACACCACGGCGCTGCAACTCAAGATGTTCCTCACCCGTCTCGGCATGGGCGGAAAGATGATCGTCACGGGTGACATGACCCAGATTGACCTGCCCCCGACCCAGAAATCCGGTCTAAGGGATGCTATGGAGCGGTTCCGTAACATCAAAGGCATCCGGATCATTGAGTTCAACGAGAAAGATATAGTCCGCCACCCGCTGGTCAAGAAGATCGTAGCGGCGTATGAGGGGTGAAAGGCTAAAGGTTATAGGCTAAAGGTTATAGGTTATAGGCTAAAGGCTAAAGAGGTAATCCAGCGCTTCGCCGGCTTCGGCAGGGGTGATGACCTGATTGATGACGGGTGAACCGACAGAACGAAGGAGTGTGCAGTTGATTTGGGCTGCACGCTCGTTCTTTTTATCCTGCTGCATGAGGGCGATGAGGGCTGCGCGGTCGGAGCACTTGCAGACCGGTTTGCCGTAGTACGCAAGCATCAGTTGGGTCAACTGCTGTAACGGTTCTTTCGGGCATCCGAGTTTGACGACCGACAGGTAGAGCTCGGCTATCATACCGTAGAGGACGGCATAACCGTGAGGCATAATTGATAATTGTGAATTGTGAATTGTGAATTGTTCCAACGCGTGGCCGAAGGTGTGTCCGAAATTGAGGACCTTACGCAGCCCGTCCTCGTGCGGGTCGGCGGCTACGATACGTTCCTTAACAGCCACGCACGCCTCTATCAGCGGCGTGAGGGTGTCCATCGGCATGGTGTCCAGGTCATAACGCAGGAGTTCCTCCCATAAGGCGGGGGCCTTTGTCCCTTGCCCTTTGTTCCCTTGTCCCTTAACCAGTCCTGTTTTGAGCATCTCGGCGTAGCCGGAGAGGAACTGGTGCGGCGGGAGAGTGGAAAGCCATCCGGGCCAGATAAGGGTCTCAACGGGCGGAGCAAAGAGCCCGATGCTGTTCTTCAGTCCGTGGTAGTTGAATCCCGTCTTGCCGCCCGTGGAGGCATCGATCATCGCCAGCAGGGTAGTGGGGATATTGAGGCAGTCCACACCGCGTTTGTACGTACCGGCAGCGAAACCGGCTATGTCGGTCAGCACGCCGCCGCCGACAGCGACCACCAGCCCCCGACGGGTGAGACCGCTCTCGAAAAAGAAATCCCATATCCGCTGTACCGTCCCGAGCGACTTTTGCGATTCGGGAACAGGTAAAGACAAGCATTTGATAAGGTTCCGATAAGGACTTAATACCGCTTGGGTGTCGAGATTGGCGTCCACGACGAGACACACCTGATCCCGGTCATAACGCGCCAGAATGGGGTCTAAAGCACTATGTAAATCGGTACAAAGCATCTTTTTTCTCTGAAAAACGCTGCAAAGATACAAAAAATTTTGCATATCTGCAAAAAAAATAGTACCTTTGCACGCGAATTTATTTTGGAATAGTATGTGTAAAAAAGGATTGGTCCTATTGCTGGGTTTGTTCTCCGTCCTGAGCGTATGGGCGGACGATGTAGTATATATCACCACGGAGCAGTTTAAGGCCCGGATTTTTGACTACAAGAACGAGAAGGATTGGAAGTATCAGGGCGACAAACCCTGCGTGATTGATTTCTACACCACTTGGTGCGGTCCGTGCAAGCGGTTGGCACCGATCATGGAGGAGTTGAGCCAGAAGTACTGCGACCAGGTGCGGTTCTATAAGGCGGACACGGAGCGTGAGCGCGAGTTGGCGTACGTGTTCGGCATCAACTCCATCCCGCAGGTACTGTATATCCCGGTAGAGGGCAAACCCATGCTCCTCAAGGGACTGTACCCCAAGGAGAATATTGAGCAAATCATAGATGAGTTTCTGCTAAAGAAGAATTAAAAGATGCAAGTAGAGTTCTGGTTATTGATATTATCGCTGCTGTTTTTCATCAGCATTTTTGCAGATAAGATAGGTTATAAGTACGGCGTACCGGCGTTGCTGCTGTTCCTGGCGGTCGGAATGATTTTCGGCTCCAAGGGTATGGGTGCGCTCTTCGGCACCAACGGTGTCTCAATTGATATTAACACGGCGCAGGGACTGAGTACTCTGGCGATGTGTATCATTCTTTTCACCGGCGGCATGGAGACCAAGTTGAGTGATATCAAGTCTGTTCTGGCGCCGGGTATCACCTTAGCCACCTTAGGCGTACTGCTGACCTGCGTCATCACCGGCGTGATCATCTATTACATCTTCGGGTGGATCAACGCCGTGGCGAGTGTGTCTATCTGGCTGGCGCTGCTGATGGCGGCGACTATGTCGAGTACCGACAGCGCGAGTGTCTTCTCCGTTCTCCGTACGAACGGTATAGGGCTCAAGCATAACTTGCGTCCGCTACTGGAGTTGGAGTCCGGTGCGAACGACCCGATGGCGTATGTGCTGACCACAACGCTCATCGGCATTGTAATCAATACCCAGACTATTCAGGGACTGACCCAAGACATTTCCGGGCTGCAGATCGTCCAGACGATTGTGGTGCAACTGGTGATGGGTACGGTGTTAGGTTTTGCTTTCGGAGAAGGGTTGGTGCAACTCATGAGGAAAGTGAAACTCGGCAACGAGGCGCTGTACCCGATCATGATCCTGACCGCCTGTATCTTCATCTTCGGCGTGACCTATTACCTGCAGGGTAATACGTATCTGGCGGTGTATGTGGGCGGTCTGATCATCGGTAATAGCAAGTTCACCCGCAAGCGTCAGACGCGGTCGTTCTTCAACGGTCTGACATGGCTGAGCCAGCTGGTGATGTTCCTGATGTTGGGTCTGATGGTGGAGCCTACGGAGTTTTTCGATTACCACGTGTGGCTGCCGTGCCTGATCATCAGTATCGTGATGGTCTTCATCTCGCGGCCGTTAGCCGTATGGCTCTGTATGCAGCCATTCAAGCAGTACCACCAGCGGGACAAGCTGATGTTGAGCTGGGTGGGACTGAAAGGCGCGGTGCCGATCATCTTCGCTATCTTATGCAAGTCGCAGGGTGTGCCGTACGCCGATATGATCTTCAATGTGGTGTTCCTCTGCACGATCGTCTCCCTGCTGACGCAGGGCACTACGCTGACGCTGGTTGCCAAGAAACTGAACCTGGACACCAAGCCGGAGGAGGAGCGCTCGCTGGAGCATTTCGACATGGACCTGCCGGAGGAGATCCAGTCCTCGGCGCGTGAGGTAGAGGTGACCGAACCCATGCTATCGAAGGGTAACACCCTGCGCGAGATTTCTATTCCGCCGCACACCTTAGTAATCATGGTGCGTCGGGCGGAGGATTTCTTTGTGCCGACCGGCACGAGCGAACTGCGGGTGGGTGACCAGCTGCTGGTGATCTCCGACAAGGATGCCCAGGCTACCTATCAGCACATGATCGACGATGCGGAGGAGGATGCACAGTGGCGCGAAGAGATGCGCCGCAATGCCCGCGCACGTTTTGACCGCGCAACAGCGTGGATGCACAAGAAGAAAAATAACCAAAAATAACACAAACATGGCTAAAACGATTGTATTCCTGACCGGTGCTACAGGCACTATGGGTTACGCAGGTATGACTGAGATCCTTCAGCGTCCTGACCGGTACGAACTCCGTATTCTGGCTCGTCCGAGCAAGAAGAACAAAGAGCTGCTTGCTCCGCTGCAGGCAGCCCACGAGACGCTGCATGTGATCTGGGGCGACCTGACTAAATACGAGGATGTGAAAAAAGGTGTCGATGGCGCAGACATCGTCCTGCACGTGGGCGGCATGGTGTCGCCGCAGGCGGACTACAAGCCCAAAGCAACGCTCCGCACGAACATCACCGCGGCGCAGAACATCACCAACGCCGTGCTGGCACAGCCGGAGGACAAGCAACCGAAGGTAGTCTATATCGGTTCGGTAGCCCAGATGGGTGACCGCCGCGAGCCGCTCCACTGGGGGCGTGCCGGCGACCCGATCTGCGTATCGGCGTACGACCACTACGGTCTGACCAAGGTGCAGGCGGAGCGCATCATCACCAACTCCGGCATCAAGTGCTGGGTGTCCCTCCGTCAGTCGGGTATCCTCTATCCGGCTATCCTCAAGAACTACGACCCGATCATGTTCCACGTACCTATCCGCGGCGTGCTGGAGTGGGCTACGGTAGAGGACAGCGGACGACTCCTGGAGCGCGTATGCCGTCCCGAGGTGCCGGCGGAGTTCTGGAAACGCTATTATAACATCGGTTCGGGTGCCGAGTACCGCCTCTCCAACTACGAGTTCGAGGTGTTGCTGCTCGACGCTATCGGTTGCCCGAGGCCGCAGAAAATCTTCAATGCCAACTGGTTCACCACCCGTAACTTCCATGGTATGTGGTACATCGATGGTGACAAGCTGGAGGAGTACCTGCATTTCCGCGCCAACGTACCGGTGAAGGAGTATTTCCAGCAGATGGCAAAGGCTCCGTCGCTGCCGTGGGGTATCAAGTTTGCCTCCAAGACGCACATCGCCAAACTCTTCCCGCACTGCGTGAAGGCGGCTATGTGGTTCATGGCGAACAGCAAGGAGCATGGTACCCAGTGGTGGATCAAGAACAACAAAGAGGCGCGTATCCACGCGTACTACGGTTCGCTCGAGGCATACAAGGCTATCCCCGACTGGGCGCATTTCGATATCAGCCATAACAGCGAGAAACAGGTGCTTCTGGACCACGGCTACGATGAGTCCAAGCCGATGGAGGAGTTCACCATCGAGGATATGCAGAAAGCTGCGGCTTTCCGCGGCGGTAAGTGTCTCGGAAAGGTACAAGGTGACAAAGGACAAAGTACAAAGGAGTTGAAAGGTCTGGAGTTATGGGATAGCCAACTGGAGTGGGAGGATGCCGACGGCCGTACCTTCCAGGCTACGCCGAGACTGATCCTGCTGGGCGGTCACTGGAGTCCGTTCGACATGCCGTACCCGTACGCTTCCGAGCCGAAGGAGAAACAAGTGCCGTGGGCATGGGACAGAGTAGCGAGAAAGAACCCCTTCTTCGCACAGCTCTGGGCACCGCTGCATGACAAGAATGAGGACAATGTGTACGGCCCTGAAATCTTCAATGGTTGGGAGAAATAAGTGGTACATGGTAAATGACCAAATGGTAAATGTATTTTGACGAATTAGCACTATCAGACGAAGTCTTGGATGCATTGTGGGACATGCATTTCGATGAGTGTACCCCGGTGCAGGAGAAGACCATTCCTATTATCTTGGAGGGGCACGACGTGATCTCGTGCGCCCAGACCGGAACAGGGAAAACAGCGGCATATATCCTGCCGCTGTTGACCAATCTGGCTTATGACGACCATGATCCCGACAAACTGAACGCGATCATCATGGCGCCGACGCGTGAGTTGGCGCAGCAGATAGACCAGCAGATGGAGGGTTTCGGGTACTACGTACCGTTCTCGTCCGTGGCTATCTACGGCGGTAAGGATAACGGTGCGTGGGGCACCCAGGTCACGGGGCTGCAGAAGGGCGCGGATATCGTCATTGCCACGCCCGGACGGCTCCTGAGCCAGATGAATATCTATGATGTCGATTTCTCGGGGATCAAGTATTTCATCCTCGACGAGGCGGACAGAATGCTCGATATGGGTTTCTACGATGATATTATGACCATCGTCCGCAGGTTGCCCAAGGACCGCCAGACAATCATGTTCTCCGCTACCATGCCGCCTAAGATCCGCCAGATGGCGAAGGCGATCATGCATAACCCGCAGGAGGTACAGATAGCCGTCTCCCGCCCGCCCGAGAGTATTCACCAGCAACACCTCTACCTCGAGGAGGGAGAGAAACCCGCCAAGGTGGCAGAGATGTTAGCGGGCAAGGACATGAAGAAAGTGATTGTTTTCGCCGGTAAGAAACAGAAAGTGAAGGACCTCACGCGCACGCTACGTTCCTTACATATAGACGCGCGTGCGATGCACAGCGACCTGGAGCAGAACGAACGCGATCAGGTGATGCTCGATTTCAAGAACGGCAAGGTAGCCGTGCTGGTGGCGACGGATGTGGTGTCGAGAGGCATAGATGTGGTCGATGTGCCGCTGGTTATCAACTACGATGTGCCGCACGCACCGGAGGACTACGTGCACCGGATCGGGCGTACCGCACGCGCAGAGAACAGCGGCGAAGCGATGACCTTCGTCAGCCCGGATGATAAACATTACTGGAAGAGGATAGAGCGGTTCTTGGATCCTACAAGTGCCGGATCCTCCACTCGTTCGGATAAAGGTTGTTCAGGCGGTTCCCGACGTTCTTCGCGAAACCGAGGGGGACACCCTCGTAGGTCAAAAGGACCAAACCGAGGGGGGCGTCACTCAGCGCCAAAGCCTCAGTCCTGAGATACGATAGTGCTTGTTCGCGCGTCAGCGCAATATTCGGAAAGGCCTCTTTACGGAGGTCTTTTATCATACTTAGACTATGCTGCGGCGCGATGCCGCGTCCGCGCTCCTCGCCCAGACCGAAGCCCGTGGAGATACAGGTCAGTTGGGTCGAGAGCCATTCGATGATCTCCTTGTATTTGAGCGGATAGGCGGTAGCAAAACGGTCGGTGTACCGGATCGCCCAGTCGTCGGGGTGTTGCAGCCACGACCGCATCACCGGCAGGTACTCGGGGTGAGCCATGGAAGCCTCTTTCTTAGGCGCTTTGATCTTCGTCTGGTCAAGCGGCTCGTCGTATTTGCGCAGGACGCAGAGGTAGAACCCTTCGCCCTTGACCTTATGCGGATAGAAATGGTAGCCTGCCGTGCCCTCGGTGATACCCCATTCGGGTTCGTAGTCGAGCGGTAGAACCTCGGCTCCCAAGGTCTCCGCCAGCCATTCTACGTTCTTCTCGTTCTCCTCCTCGTTGAAGGTGCAGGTGGAGTAGATGAGGATGCCACCCGGTTTGAGGGCGTCCCATACGTCCATCAGAATACTGCGTTGCCGCTCGGCGCATTGCAGTACCGCGCGCGGACTCCATTCGGTCCGTGCCTGCTCGTCCTTGCGGAACATACCCTCGCCGGAACAGGGAGCGTCCACGAGGATGCAGTCGAACAGGTGCTTGCACCGCTCGCCGTACTCCGCAGGAGTGTTATGGGTGACGATGGTGTTGCCGTTGCCCCATTTCTGTATGTTCTCCGAGAGAATGAACACGCGTTGCCGTACGACCTCGTTGCTCAGTAGCAGTCCGTCCGAACCGAGGTACTCGCTGATGAGGGTGCTCTTGCCGCCCGGCGCGGCGCACAGGTCGAGCACGATAGAGGACGGATCGACATACTGCTCCAGCGCCTGCTGGACGAACATCGACGACGCCTCCTGTACATAGTAACAACCCGCATGGAAGAGAGGATCGAGCGTGAACTGCGGACGCTCGCTCAGATAGTACCCGTCGATATGCCAGGGCACCTCGTCCGTGTCGCCCTCAAAGGTGAGAACGTCCAGCTTGGAGTTGAGCCGGATAGAGGTAACAGGCTCCGTCTCCAGGGCCCTGATCAACTGCGCGGCTTCCGCTCCCATCTGTTGATGCATCTGTTCTATGAACTCGACAGGGATCATGAATATTCACAAATTTGGTGCAAAGATACACTTTTTTTTGCACATGTGCAAATTTTTTACTAATTTTGCAGCCGTTTATGGATTTTTTAGAACAGTTAAATACTTCCCAGCGCGAGGCGGTGACCTGTACCGAAGGTGCCTCGCTGATAGTAGCCGGTGCCGGATCGGGTAAGACCCGCGTGCTGACTTATAGGATTGCGTACCTCCTGCAGCAGGGCGTTCCGGCGAGCCGGATCATGGCGCTCACGTTCACCAACAAAGCCGCGCGGGAGATGAAAGAGCGCATCGCCCGTCTGGTCTCTGCGCAGGACGCGCGCTACCTCTGCATGGGTACTTTCCACAGTGTGTGCACGCGTCTCATCCGCCCGTATGCGGAGCAGTTAGGCTACACGCGCGATTTCACTATCTACGACACTGCGGACAGCAAGTCCGTCATCAAATCCATCTGCAAGGAACGCGGCTTGGACGAGAAAATCTATAAGCCCGGCGCGGTGCAGAGCCGGATCTCGATGGCGAAGAACAACGGCATCAGTACCCGCGAGTACGGCATGAACCAGCAGCTCCTGCGCGAGGACAGAGAAGCCCGCATGTACGATTTCGCCACTATCTATGAGCTCTACGAGGCGCGCCTCAAAGCCGCTAACGCCATGGATTTTGACGACCTGCTGATCAATATGCTGCGGCTTATGGAGAACTGCCCCGAGGCGTGCGAGCGGTACCAGCAGCAGTTCCAATACATCCTCGTCGATGAGTACCAGGATACCAACTATATCCAGTTCCTGCTGGTCAAGAAACTCGCCGAGCCGCAGAATAACATCTGTGTCGTGGGCGACGATGCCCAGTCGATCTACTCTTTCCGCGGAGCGGACATCCGCAACATTCTCAATTTCCGGCGGGTCTATCCGCAGGCGCAGCTCTTCAAACTGGAGCGTAACTACCGCTCCACGCAGATGATCGTCAATGCCGCCAACTCGCTTATTCACAAGAACGTCAACCAGATTGAGAAAACCGTCTATTCGGAGAAAGAGGAGGGGCAGCCCTTGCACATGCAGGCGTATATGGACGACCGCACGGAGGCACTCGGTGTGGCGACGCAGATCCAGCGGCAGCGGCAGAAAGGCTACGACTCTTTCGCCGTCCTCTACCGCACGAACGCGCAGAGCCGTGTGATAGAAGGCGAACTGCGCAAACTCAATATACCTTACCGCATCTACGGCGGCACCTCTTTCTACCAACGCAAGGAGATCAAGGACACTCTGGGTTACCTGCGTCTGGCGGTTAACGGCCGGGACAACGAGGCGCTGCTCCGTATCGTCGGTTTTCCCGGCAGAGGCATCGGCGAGACGACGATGAAGAAAGTGGCGGCGAACGCGATTGAGCACCATAAGTCTTATCTCGATGTGATGCGCAGACCCGAAGATACGGGGCTGGAGGTGGCTGCCGCGACCGTCAAGCGGTTGCAGACGTTCGCCGCGTACATAGACGGACTGAGCGAACAGAGCGAACAGATGGACGCTTTCGCCTTCACGGAGATGGTGCTCCGCACCTCGGGTGTGATGACCGCTTTGGCACTCGACCGTACGACCGAAGGTATCGACCGTGCGCAGAACGTGCAGGAGTTGCTCAATGCCATCCGCGAGTTCGTGGAGCAGCGCGCCAACGAAGGTATTGACTATACACCCATTACCGATTTCCTGAGCGAGGTGTCCCTGCAGACCGACCAGGACGAGAACCTCGCCGACACCACCGAGCGCGTGACGCTCATGACCGTTCACGCCGCCAAGGGTCTGGAGTTTCCGGTCGTCTTTATTGTCGGATTGGAGGAGAACCTCTTCCCATCGCAGTTCGCCGTCAAACCGACGGAGATAGAGGAGGAACGGCGGTTGCTGTACGTGGCGATCACGCGGGCGATGGAGCAGTGCTATCTGTCTTTCGCGCGGCAGCGTTTCCGCAACGGTTCGTTCACCTTCGCGTCCCCCAGCCGCTTCCTCAATGACATAGACAAGCAGTTCTTCGATATACAGAGAACTGCCAAGACTCCGACCCCGACTATTCCGAGGTATCAGAGTACTCCGAGTTTTCCGAGGTATCAGAGTACTCCGACTACCCCCAATCTCACGAAAGTTCCATCTCCCTCCCTTGAGGGGAGGGCAGAGGTGGGGTTATCTTCCTCCTGGAACCCCGGTGACAGGGTGTCGCACCGCGTGTTCGGCGTCGGGACGGTCAACCGCGTCTATCGCGACGAGGTGACTGAGAACGACAAGATAGAGATCGCCTTCGATGCCCAAGGCACCAAGACGCTTCTCCTGACCCACGCCAAACTCGACCGGGTCTAAATCTCAAATGTCAGATCTCAAATATAAATAAAGTACCCCGCAACACCGGCGAGAACGATCAATAGAATAGGGTGACTGAGAACATTGAGACCTACCCCAAGCCCCTCCCTAAAAGGAGGGGTTGTTTTTGAAATAAACGGTGTGGTGATTTGCGGCAGGACGGTGAAGAACGCCACCACACCGAAGATGATCCACGAGATCGGGTCGATGAAGTTGGTCGGTTTGATGAGCATGAGTGCTGCTGAGGCGATCAGACCCAGTACCGTGAAACGCAACATGCGGAGCGTCTGCTCGAAATACGGATTACCTTTGAACTTCTTATTCAGCCAGAAATACGCCTTGCATATACTGAGCATGATGATCAGGCTCGGCAGTATGATCGCCGTGGTGGCGAGCACCGAACCCCAGAAACCCGCCGTGGTGTAACCCACGTATGTGGCGCAGTTGATGCCGATCGGTCCGGGCGTCACCTGACTCACCGCGACTATATCCACAAACTCCTGCTGACTCATCCAGCCGTGTTGCTCCACCTCCATTTGGATGAGCGACAAGATTGCCAGCCCTCCGCCGAAACCGAAGAGCCCGATCTTGAAGAACGATATGAAGAGCTGGAGATAAAGCATTGGTAATTGGTGATTTTAATCTTCAAATTTTCAAATTTTCAAATCTTCAAATCTTCAAATATCCACACTGCAATAATCGTAATGACGATTGTAGCGAGAATGACCCAGACGGGGTTGACATGCCCAAGCCAGATGAGAAGGGCAGCGGCAATGGGAATAAGGGCGGTAAGCCAGCCAATCTTGGCTGCCTTTGCCATCTTGACGAGTGGGGCGGCGATGAGGGCTACGACGGCAGGACGGATGCCTTTGAAGGCGGCTTCCACTGCCGGCAGCTCTTTCCACTCGCGGAACACCATGGCGATGGCTAAGATGATCAGGAACGAAGGCAGTACGGCGCCCAGTACGGCGCCCGCCACGCCGCGCCAACCGCCTATCCGCCAGCCGATGAAGATAGCACTGTTGACGGCTATCAGACCCGGGGCGGCCTGCGCAAGAGCGATCATGTTGAGAAACTCCTCCTCGTCAATCCACCCCTTGCGGTCCACCACCTCGCGCTGGATCAGCGGCAACATGGCATAACCTCCACCCAGGGTGAAGGTCCCGATCTTCAAATATGTCCAGAATAGTTGGAAAAACACGTTATTTGTCATTCAACTGCTGCTTGATGAACTTGGCGAGCATGTTGATGGCGGCGTTGTTATGCCCGCCCTGCGGGACGACGACGTCGGCAAACCGTTTGCAGGGCTCGATGAACTGCTCGTGCATGGGTTTGAGCACTTTCTGGTACCGCTCGATCACCTGCTCGGCGCTGCGTCCGCGCTCCACGACGTCACGTTTCATGACGCGTATCAGACGGTCGTCGGCATCGGCGTCCACGAAGATCTTGAGGTCCATCTGTTCGCGCATCTTGTACTCCCGAAGCGCCATGATCCCCTCCACCACGATCACCTCCTTGGGCTCGATGTGAATGGTCTCTTTCTGTCTCGTGCAGGTGATGTACGAATAGATGGGCTGCTCGATGGGTTTGCCCTCTTTGAGCATGGCTATGTGCTTGGTCAGCAGAGGCCAGTCGAATGCGTCGGGGTGGTCGAAATTGATGTTCTGCCTCTCCTCGACGGGTACGTGGCTGCTGTCTTTGTAATACGAGTCTTGGGGGATGACTACCACTTCGCCTTTGGGAAGGCGCTCAATGAGTTTCTTGACTACCGTTGTTTTACCCGAGCCGGTACCGCCCGCAATGCCGATGATAAACATAAAGCCATTTACGATTTGGTCATTTACGATTTGTTCAATTTCGGGCTGCAAAGGTAGTGAAAAAAAATGACATATGCAAGCGCGCACACGTTTTTTTGACAAAGAAAGAGTATTTTGAGGTAAAAAACTTGCATATATCAAGAAAAAGCAGTAAATTTGCAGGCGTAAATTGTAAATCGTTTATCTATATGTATTGGATGTTAGTTTGTGCAGCATTGGCGCCGGTAGTACTGCTGTTTATTTATATACTGGCAAAAGATATGCGTCAGCCTGAGCCATTAGAATGGCTTCTCAAAGCCCTTGTTTTCGGTGCGTTGGCGGGCATACTGGTAATCAGTGTACTTTCGCCGATAGGTCAGATCCAAGTCACGGGTTGGGCTACTGCCTTCGCCAATGCTTTCCTCATGGCGGCTATTCCGGAGGAGAGCGCCAAGCTCCTGATGCTTTGGCTGTTGCTGCGTAAGAACCCTTATTACGACGAGCGTCTTGACGGCATCGTCTATGCCGGCTGTATAGGTCTTGGCTTCGCAGGGCTGGAGAATATCGGCTATATTGTACAGAGTTACATGTCCGGCGGTGCATGGCTTACCACCGCCGTCAGCCGTGCGCTCTTCGCCGTACCGGGGCATTTCTTCTTCGGCGTGATCATGGGTTTCTTCTATGCCTTGGCTACCTTCAGCAGCCGCCGGTACAGAGGGCTCAATCTCTTCCTGGCATGGAGCCTGCCGATCCTTGCGCACGGGCTATACGACGGCGTTCTGATGGGCATGGGCACGGTAGATAACTACGTAGCGGGGATCCTGCTCATTGTTTTCCTGGTCGCCTTCAACCGCCTGCGCAAATACAGTGTTTCCCTCATCGATCGCCACCAGAGCAAGTAAAGGCGAAAGGCTAAAGGTTATAGGCGAAAGGTAAGATTTTCTCATTATAATTTGCATATATGCAAAAAAAGCAGTACCTTTGCAGGCTGAAAGATGAAAAATGAAAGATGAAAGATGAAAAATAAAAGACAGATAATCACATGGGCTGTAGTGGCAGGGTTTTTGCTCTGTGGGTGTACAGCGTTTAAGAAGCAAAACCAGGCGGGTGCCGCGGTGGAGCTGAAGGGGCGTTACCTCTACCGCTCGACGCTCGACTCGCTGACCTTGGGGCTCAGTCCCGAGGACAGCACCCGCGTAGTGCGACAGTACACAAGCCAGTGGGCGAAAGATATCCTAATGGAGGACAAGGCCAGCTCGCATCGGAACACGGAGATCGAGAAGATGGTGGAGAACTACCGGCAGGCGCTTTATGTACATGCGTACGAGGAGTACCTGGTGGACAGACGGATGCCCAAAGGCGTAGCGGACTCTACCGTGGAGCAGATATACAGCCGGATGCCCGATCGGTTCGTACTGGACGAGAGTATCGTGAAAGGTATTCTGGTTGTCGTGCCCAACGATGCGCAGAAGATAGACAAGTTACGCGGGTGGCTGGGGAAACAGGAGATGGACGCCATCGAGAAATACGCGTACCAGAACGCAAACGGCTATGAGCTCTTTGACGAACAATGGAAGACGACGACGGAACTCATGAGCCGGATCCCGCTAGACAGGGTAGAGATGGAGAACCGGCTCAGGACCAAGAACCGGATAGAGGTCTCCGACACTCTCAAGACCTATCTCCTGCAGGTGACGGACAAACACCTCCGCGGCGAACGGATGCCGATGGATTATGCCCGTCCTGAGATCGAGAAGATCGTGCTCAACCAAAGGCGGGTAGAGTTCCTGCTCAAAGAACGCGAGCGGCTCTACAACGAAGCCATCCAGGACGGAACGGTGAAGTTTTATGAGAATTAAAAGACCGCTTCGCTCAAAGAATAAAGACCGCGGCAAAGCCGCTCAAAGAATAAAGACTGATTATGAAGAGACAAATTATATATTTATTTCTGACGCTGAGCTTAGGGATGCAGGCGCAGGGCGTGATAGACGAGGTGATATGGGTGGTCGGCGACGAGGCTATCCTGCGTAGCGAGGTAGAGGAAGAGCGGCTGCGTGCGCAGTACGAGGGTCAGCCGATAGCCGGCGATCCGTATTGCGTGATCCCAGAGCAGATCGCCGTACAGAAACTGTTCCTGCACCAGGCGGAGCTGGACTCCGTGGAAGCGAACGAATCGTCCGTGAGTCACCAGGTCGATATGCGGCTCAACTACTACATCAACCAGATCGGATCGAAAGAGAAGATGGAGGAGTATTTCCGTAAGACCAGCAGCGAGATCCGCGAGGAGATGATGACTACCGTACGTAACCAGATGATCATCCAGCAGATGCAGCAGAAACTGACCTCGGATATCAAACCCACTCCGGCGGAGATCAGACGGTACTACAACTCGCTGCCGATAGACTCGATCCCAATGATGCCGGCGCAGGTGGAGGTGCAGATCCTGAGTTTTGAACCTCCCGTTCCGGCGGAAGAGACGGAGCGTGTGAAGAGCCGTCTGCGTGAGTTCACAGAACGTGTGCAGAACGGTACCGCCGATTTCGGCATGCTCGCGCGCCTCTATTCGGAGGACACGGAGAGCGCCAAACGCGGCGGTGAGTTAGGGTTCGTAGGCAAGGGTCAGTTGGTGAGCGAGTTCGCCGATGTGGCGTTCAACCTCAATGACCCCAAGCGCGTCAGCCGTATCGTGCAGACCGAGTACGGATTCCATATCATCCAGCTCATAGAGAAGAAAGGCGACCGCATCAACTGCCGGCATATCTTGATGCGTCCGCGTATCAGCGCCACGGATAAGATCCGCGCGATCGAGCGGCTGGACAGCATCCGTCAGGAGATCATGAACGACAGTATCCAGTTCGAGCAAGCCGTCATCCGCTACTCACAGGATAAGAACACGGTGATGAACGCGGGACTGATGATCAACCCCAATACCGGTAGCAGCCGGTTCGAGTACCAGGACCTCGCGCCCGAGATCGCCAAACAGATCTACGCGCTCAACGAGGGCGATATCTCTCAGCCGTTCGTGATGATGGACCAGACCAAGAACCGCGAGGTGTGCGCTATCGTGCGCGTAGCGAAGAAAACGGAAGTGCACCGCGCTAACCTCACCGATGATTTTCAGGCTATCAAAGGCATGTTGGAGACCAAACTGAGTGCCGACCTTATCCATAACTGGATCCTCAAGAAGCAGAAAGCCACCTTTGTGCAGATCAGCCCGGAGTGGCAGGGCTGCGATTTCCAGTACCCGGGGTGGATACATGAATAGACCGCCCTCCGGGCTGAAAGAATAAAGACCGCTCGCTATGCTCGCTCAAAGAATAAAGACAAGAATGATTCGGCCGATAGTATTCGGTCTTTTATCCTTATTCTTTATTCCTTACTCCTACTCCCAGACAATGGTCTATCTGGAGCGGGCGGAGAACCTGAGTTTTGACCAGGAGCGGATCGCCGATGCGCAGATCCTGCGGGGCAATGTGGTGTTCCGGCACGAAGATGCGCTGATGTACTGCGACTCTGCGTATTTCTATGAGGGGAGTAACTCGCTGGACGCCTTCGGGCACGTGCGGTTCGAGCAGGGCGACACACTCTCGGGGTATGGCGACAAACTCTTCTATGACGGCAACACCAAGCTGGCGCGCATGCGCCGCAACGTGCGACTGATACATGGCAGAGCGGACGAGAACCCGACAATCCTGACGACGGACAGCCTGAACTACGACCGCGTTGCCGGCGTAGCGTACTATTTCCACGGCGGCACGGTGCGCGACTCGCTCAACACGCTGGTCTCCGTTCGCGGTAACTACCGGCCGGACACCAAACAGGCGGTCTTCAGCAAAGAGGTGCAACTGACGAACCCTAATTTTGTGCTCACGAGCGACACGCTCCTCTATAATACGGAGAGCAAAGTGGCGGATCTGGTCAGCCCGACTCTGATCATCTACGAACAAGAGACGGATATCCACACCTCGCGCGGGTGGTATAACACGGCTACGGAGCGCTCTATGCTCCTCGACCGCTCGGTGGTACACCACGTGGACGGCAAGATGATGACCGGCGACACAATCTATTACGACAAGCAGATCGGTTTCGGTAAGGTGTTAGGCCGGATGGTGATGAGCGACACGGCGCAACACGCTACGCTGACCGGCGAGTACGGGCAGATGTGGGAGGAGAACAGCCGCGGGTACGCCACCGACAGTGCGCTGATGATAGACTGGTCGGACGAGGAGCACCTGGCATATATCCATGCCGACACGCTCTTTACCGAAGAGGTTCATTATACGGACTCGGCGCGCATGGACAGCACTTATCGCCGTGTGCGGGCGTACTACGGCGTGCGCGTCTTCCGCGACGACATGCAGATGACCTGTGACTCGTTCTGCTACCTCGCGTCCGACTCGACGATGCACCTCTACCACGACCCGATCAGTTGGTCTGAGAACCAACAACTCTCGGCGGACAGTATAGTGGCATTCATCGTCAACGGTACCATCGACCACGCGATTGGCAACGGAAAGGCCCTGTGTGTCATGTACGATACCCTGGAGTACTACAACCAGATGGCGGGAAAAGTTGTGACGGCATATCTGGAAGAGGGCGAGGTGACCCATATAGACACGGACGGCAATGCCCTGACGATCTATTACGCCAAGGAGAGCGACGGTTCGTTCGTCGGCATGAACACTACCGCCAGCAGTTTTATCCGGATGTACGTGGAGGAGCGGCAGATACACCATATGCGGTTCACCAAGGAGACCACCGGCGTGCTTTATCCCATGGACCAGATCCCCGAGGGAGGAGACCGGTTGGAGAACTTTTTCTGGGCGGACGAGGTGCGACCCAAAGATCCGATGGATGTATTTAGAAAGACCGCTGCGCTAAAAGAATAAAGACCGCAGGCACAGCCTGCTAAAAGAGTAAAGACATAGTATGAAGAAAGTATTTGTAACAATGATGGCAGTATGCCTGACAGCAAGTCTGTGGGCAGTGGATCTGCCTAACCAGGGACTCGGTCTGCAGATCGGCTGGGCACAACCGACCCTGCGTGTGAATGACAGTAACTCGCCCGACACCCTGAACCACCATTTTCACATGAATGGTTTTAAGGTGGGTCTGATTTATGATGCCAGCTACATCGCCGGTTTTGGTAGTTCGATGGGAATTAACTACACCTTTGGTGTACACAACGGCGGATGGAACCAACGCAATGCGTATAACACTTATCCGCAGGATCGCCAATTGATTACTTACAACGAGTTGGAGATCTTCGTTGATTGGCAGTACAAGTTCGAGGTGGCGAAAGAGACTTATCTCATTCTCTACACCGGTCCGACGATCCAGTGCGGTCTGGGTCTGAGTTGGCGCAAGGATACGCGTACCGATGTGATCGACCCCGTGACCCACCTTCCGTCGGATGAGATCATCACCACCCGCGGCGAGCGCATGAACGCCTATAACGCCGATGGCGAGAACGGGTTCAAACGCATCAACGTGACTTGGGGCGTTGGAGCCGGTTTCCAGTACAAGCGTTATTTCCTGCGCGGCGGGTATGACTTCGGTCTGATCAACCCGTATAAGCTCGCGGACTATTCCTCGGGCGTACACACCCGCGGCCGGTTTGACCAATGGAGTATTAAAATAGGTATGTACTTGTGGTACGCGGAATAAAGGCGAAAGGTTATAGGCGAAAGGTTGAAGGATGATCCCAAGAGAAGTAATCGATAGAATCCATGCGGCGGCGAAGATCGAAGAGGTCGTAGCCGACTATGTGACGCTCCGCAAACGCGGCGCGAACCTGATCGGGCTCTGTCCTTTCCATAACGAGAAGACGGGGTCGTTCACCGTGAGCCCCTCCAAAGGTATCTATAAGTGTTTCGGCTGCGGCGTGAGCGGCAATGCCGTCGGGTTTATCATGGAGATCGAGCAATGCAGTTACGTCGAGGCGCTCAAGCAACTGGGACGCAAGTACCATATCGACGTGCCGGAACGCGAGATGACCGCCGAAGAACAGCAGCGGCAGGATAACCGCGAGTCGATGTTCGTGATCAATGATTTCGCCAACAAGTGGTTCCAGGACCAATTATGGAACACCCCCGAAGGGCAAGCTATAGGTCTCTCTTATTTCCGCGAGCGCGGATTGCGGGACGACATCATCCGTAAGTACCAGTTGGGCTACTCGCCAGAGAAAGGCAACCCGCTGGCGAAGACCCTTATTCAGAAGGGCTTCAAGGAGGAGTTCATCGTCAATAACGTGGATACCAAGATCGGCTGCGGCGTGTGCGGCAAGAGCGAGGATGGACGGCTCTACGACCGTTTCCGCGACAGGGTCATGTTCCCCATCTTCACCGTCAGCGGCAAGCCCGTCGCCTTCGCCGGACGCATCCTCAAGAAGAAAGACAACGTGGGCAAGTACGTCAACTCGCCCGACTCCATCATCTATTCCAAGACCAACGAACTATACGGTCTCTTCCAAGCCAAACAATCTATCGCGCGGCTCGACATGTGTTACCTCGTGGAGGGACAGATGGACGTCATCTCCATGCACCAGTCGGGGATAGAGAACGTGGTGGCGAGTGGCGGTACGGCGCTGACCAAACCGCAGATATGGCTCATCAAACGGTTCACCTCCAATATCACCGTTCTCTATGACGGCGATGCCGCGGGTATTCACGCGGCGCTGCGGGGTATTGATATGTTCCTCGAGGCGGGGTTTAATGTCAAAGTGGTACTTCTGCCGGACGGCGAAGACCCGGACAGCTATGCGCAACACCACGACTCCACGGAGTTCATCCGTTATATCGAGGAGCACCAGACGGATTTCATCCGGTTCAAGTCGGCGCTGTTGAGTAAGGATGCGGGCGACGACCCCTTCAAGCGCGCCGAACTGATCAAGGATATAACCGCCTCCATTGCGATCATCCCTGATCTGATAACGCGGCAGGTGTATATCAAGGATAGTGCCGAGCGGCTCCATATGTCCGAGAAAGTGCTGACGACGGAGGTGATGAAGCTGCGCAAGGAACGCGTGGCGCCCACCCAGACGACACCTAATACAGCACCGGAAGAGAAACCGGTGCAGACCGCTCAACCGTCTCTGCAGCCCAAGAGCGGACTGGAGGCCAATTACTACAACCTGATGCAACTGGTCGTCCGTCACGGCGAGCAACCGATAGAGGTCGATGGCGAGCTGATGACCATCGGCGAGGTGATTATCTACACTCTGGAGGGCGACGAGGTGACCCCTCCGCTTCCGGTCTATCAGACGATGATAGATGAGTTCAAACAACACTGCCATGACGAGGGATTCAAAGCACAGAATTTCTTTGCGTTCCATCCGGACCCGAAGGTCTGCGCCGTGGCGGTGGAGATGATCGCCGATAAATACCGGTTCGTGAAAGCCGACACGGATCTCAACCTCGGCGAACTGGTGCGACAGCTGCTCTTCGAGATCAAACTGACCATCGTCAACATGCAGATCGAGGACTTGGAGAGAGGACTCAAACAGGCGCAGGAACAAGGGGACGTTGCGCGGCAGTTCGAACTGCTACGGATACAGCCCGATCTGCTCGCCGCCCGGAACGAAATCTGCAAACAGTTAGGCAACCGAATAATTACTATCTGATTATGTTGTTCTCATCTATCGCCTACGGGCCTATACATAGCCGGCGTCTGGGTACGAGTCTTGGTATGGAACTTATGCCGTTGGACCATAAACTCTGCACCTTTAACTGTGTCTATTGCGAGTGCGGGTGGAACAGCCCCGTGGCGCACCCTCAGTTACCCACCCGCGAGGAAGTAAAAGCAGCTCTGGAAGCCAAACTGCGCGAAATAGTAAATGGTACATGCCCCAATGGTACTTGTCTTGATGTAATCACGTTCTCCGGCAACGGCGAGCCGACTCTGCATCCCGATTTCTTAGGCATCATCGAGGACACCTGCGCGCTCCGCGATCAGTATTGCCCGTCCGCCAAAGTGTCGGTGCTCTCCAACTCGACCCAACTCAGCCGTCCGGATGTGGTGCAAGCCTTGCGGATGTGCGATAACCGGATCCTCAAGCTCGATGCAGCCACCGATACGATGATGCGCCGCATAGACCTGCCGGTGAACGAGAACCTGACGGTTGCAAGGCTGATGGAGTTGCTGGCGCAGTTCGATGGCGATTTTACGCTACAGACCTGTTTCCTCCGCGGTGAGCACGACGGACAGCCGATTGATAACACTACGCCTGAAGAATTATCGGCGTGGTACCAAGCCGTCGAGAGTCTGCACCCCAAGCAGATCATGATCTACGTCATCGACCGTAAGACCCCGGAGGAACATTTGCAAAAGATTTCCCGTGAGGAAATGGAACGTATTGCCGCCCCGCTCATAGCCAAAGGTTTTGCGGTAAGTATCAGCGCATAAATGGCCAAATGGTAAATGAATAAATGAGCAAATATCTTGTCGCACCACTTAACTGGGGTCTCGGCCATGCCAGCCGTTGTGTGCCTCTTATCCGGCGTCTTATGGACGAAGGCCACGAGGTCATTCTCGGCGGTGACGGCGAGAGCATGACGCTCCTGCGGCGGCAATTCCCGAAACTACGATACACCTATTTGGCACCGCTCCAACTGCGGTACTCCGCTTCGCACAGTCAAGTATGGGCGATGCTCAAGGCGTTGCCAAAACTCATTGCCTGGGCTTATAAAGACCACGCTATGTTGCAGGCGCTGCTGCGTGAGGAGAAGATCGACTGCGTCGTCTCCGACAACCGTTTCGGGCTCTACGCCGATGGAGTGGAGACGATCTACATGACCCACCAGCTGCATATTCTCCTGCCTTCCCCTTGGCGGTGGCTGGAACCCTTGGTCGCGCGCTTGCACGCACGTATATATGCGCGGTATAATAAGGTGTGGGTGCCGGACTATGAGGAGCCGGAGAAAAGCCTCGCCGGCGAACTGAGCCATCCGCAGTTGTCAATTATCAATTATCAATTATCAATTATCAATTACATCGGTCCCCTGAGTCGTTTTAGCCTTACAGCGCAGCGGTCTTATAGTGAAACGGTCTTACAGCGTAGCGGTCTTACAGCGCAGCAGTCTTATACCATAGTTGCCGTTCTCAGCGGACTGGAACCGCAACGTACCTTATTGGAGAAAGAACTTCTCACCCGATACCGGGGCGGCGAACAGCGCGTTCTCTTGGTCCAGGGGCTGCTGAACCGGCCTGCTACGCGCATCAAACGCGGGAACATAACCATTGTGCCGTCCATGACGGACAGCGAACTGTTACCGGCGCTCCTCGGCGCACAGCATATTATCGCCCGTTCCGGCTATTCGACCATCATGGATTTGGAGACCTTGGGATTGATACAAAAAGCAGAGTTGATACCCACTCCCGGTCAGCCGGAACAGGAATATTTGGCATTTTGGACAGAAAAACGCACTTCAAAGTAAAAAAAATGCCAAAATATTTGGTCAATTCAAAAAAATGTAGTACCTTTGCACCCGCTTTTCCCCAAAATGGGGCCCCCGGTGAATGTCAACGAAGTGCATTCAGTGGGGAAAGCGGAGGCACAAGTTGCCCGTCCATTGAGCGGAGCGGTATGGACAATGCACACTTGTTGCCGAACGCGCGGTGCCATCGTATAACGGTTAGTACTCAAGATTTTCATTCTTGCAATAGGGGTTCGATTCCCCTTGGCACTACAGACCTTCCCTAAAGTCAATTCCCGAGGCAAATCCTCTCAATGCCGAAGGATATTACGAAAACCCGCCCGAATATGGCATCGACCATACATGGGCGATAAAAACAAACAACAAAGATGGCAAATCACAAAAGCTCTTTGAAGCGTATCCGCCAGACGGCAGCGCGCAAAGCACACAATCACTACTACGCTAAAACCGCACGTAACGCTGTGCGCGACCTGCGCAAGACTACCGACAAGGCTGCAGCAGCTGCTGCTCTGCCAAAGGTAAGCTCGATGCTCGACAAACTGGCTAAACGTCACATTATCCACGTGAACAAAGCTGCCAACCTCAAATCGAAACTGGCTCGCTTTGTCAACAAGTTGGGATAATAGCGTTGACGAATACGCATTAGGTCAATGGGAGAATCACGAGAGTGGTTCTTCTTTTTTTGTAAGAAAAATATACGAATATTTGCATAATTCAAAAAAAAGTAGTACCTTTGCACCGAATTTTGATACTTTTATTAAGATGAAGGAAAATAATATCCCTATAGTGGACTGTCCGTACGGTGATTACATGATCGGTGACGCCAGCGGCAAACTGATGAACGAGTACGGTCGGTACCCCTGTAAAATCAAGTGCGGCGTGTATGCGCTTCTGGTGCGTGGTACGGCGCACGCGACAATCAACGTGACGGAGTACGATTTCAAGGCCAATGATATATTGTTGCTTGAGCCGGGCAGTTTCCTGCTCATCCGCGAGTTCTCGGAGGATGCGTTGGTGTACTGGATAGTCTTCGGTAGTAAGTTTCTGGAGAAACACACGGTCAACAACCGGATGTCGCTCTCTTCGCTCCAGCTACACTCGCCTAAGACCAGTGTGAGCGAGAATCATGCACAGGTGCTATGTAAGATGTATGACGCTGTTATTGCGGCGCTCAATGCCACGCCTTCCATGCTGGATAGCGAGAAGATGGTACATGTCTTCAATCTTCTCCAGACCAGTTATGCCAAATATGCCCGCGAGCAGGACGAGTATCTGGTTAAGCCGCTGGATCGTAAGACGGAGATCTATCAGGATTACTGCCAACTGGTGCTTCAGCACTACCATGAGTGGCACCATGTGAGCCAGTACGCGGATGCGATGCGTCTGACTCTCCCGCACCTCTGCTCGACAATCAAGTCCGTAGGAGAGCGTACAGCGGGAGATATTATCATCGAGGCGATCATCACGGATGCCAAGTCGCAACTCAAGATCACTAACCTGCAGGTCAAGGAGATTGCCCTCAGCCTGGGTTTTGACAATGTGGCTTTCTTCAATCGCTTCTTCAAGGCCCGCGTGGGTGTCACTCCGAAGACCTACCGCAACGCTTAATCACCAATAATAAAGGACGCCTTTTAGCGTCCTTTATACATTTCTTCGTAGTATTTCTCGTAGTCACCCGAAGTGATATTATCGAGCCATTCCTGGTTATCGAGGTACCACTGTACGGTTTTCTCGATTCCTTCTTCGAACTGCAGGCTCGGCTCCCAGCCGAGTTCTTTCTGCAGCTTGGTGGAGTCGATGGCGTAGCGCATGTCGTGCCCTGCGCGGTCGGTGACGTAGGTGATGAGGTCGAGGTCAGCGCCTTCCGGACGGCCGAGCAGTCGGTCCACGGTCTTGATCACCGTCTTGATAATGTCGATGTTCTTCCACTCGTTGAACCCGCCGATGTTATAGGTCTCGGCTACTTTGCCTTTGTGGAAAATGAGATCTATCGCCCGCGCGTGATCTACCACGTAGAGCCAGTCGCGCACGTTCTCGCCCTTGCCATAGACAGGCAGCGGTTTGCGGTTGCGGATGTTATTGATGAAGAGCGGTATGAGTTTCTCCGGGAACTGGTACGGACCGTAGTTATTGGAGCAGTTGGTCACGATAGTCGGCATGCCGTAGGTGTCGTGGAAGGCGCGTACGAAATGGTCGCTCGAAGCCTTGGAGGCAGAGTAGGGAGAGTGGGGGTTGTATTTCGTCGTCTCATAGAAGAAGTCCTCGCCGTACGCCAAGTGGTGCTCGGCGGAAGAGGCTTTCGTGGTGAACGGCGGTTCTATACCCTCCGGATGAGTCAGTTGCAGCGCCCCATACACCTCGTCGGTCGAGATGTGATAGAACCGCTTGCCCTCGTATTTCTCAGGCAGGGACTCCCAGTATAGTTTGGCGGCTTGCAGCATGGAGAGCGTGCCGAGCACGTTCGTGCGGGCGAATGTGAACGGATCCTTGATGGAGCGGTCCACGTGGCTCTCTGCCGCCAGATGGATCACGCCCGTCACGTGCTCCTCCTGCATCAGGGCGTAGATGGTGTCAAAATCGCAGATGTCTGCGCGTACGAAGCGGTAGTTGGGTTTGTCCTCAATGTCTTTGAGGTTCGCCAGGTTACCGGCGTACGTCAACTTATCCACATTGATAATCCGGTACTCCGGATATTTGTTTACAAACAGCCGCACTACGTGGCTTCCGATAAATCCGGCTCCGCCGGTGATGATAATACTTTGCATATAATTGTTCATTGTAAATTGTTCATTGCCGCAGCTTTGGTGCGGAAGAAATTGCTGTTATCTCCTCCCTCGGCATCGCCGGTGAGCAGCCGGTATTGCGTCTGGCTCCAAGCAGCCGGCAGGTCGGTTATCTCCATCTCCGTGCCTGTGTCATTCTCCACAAACCCGCGTATCAGATCCTGCATCGCCTTCACCCGCGCCATCGCCGCTTCCGGTTCCATCAGTTCCGGTGAGCTGACAATCTGCTTGAGGTATTCCTTGTATAGGGCTTCATACGCCGCGATGCTCAACACTTTGCGCACCAGCAGCCGGTCGCCTTCGCGGCTTCCCCAATGCAGCGGATCCTGAGTGCCTGCATTCTGCAGACCGTTGATCGAAACAGATGTACCTAACGTGTTGTCATAGTCGTACGGAATGAAATAGAACCGGTGGTTGAGATCAAAATAGAAATAATAGTTATTGGCATTGACCCAGTAGTCGTCCCACATTCCCACCGCTACGTTCACCGCTAAAGCGCGCAGGAACAGATCCACATCCATGTGCGTCTCCAGATAGTTTTTCAACGTGTCACTACCGCTCGGGAGCGGACGCATCCGCTCCATGAAATCATACAACTCCTGCTGAGCTTGGGATAGTTCCGTTTTCTTTGTTTTTAGTGCGTACGAATACGTGTGTGTTTCATCTGCCACGCCCATTTTGGAATATAGGGTGGAGTTGAAATCACTCAGGTCCGCCTGACCGTTTCCGTTATAGGCGGCTTTCCATAAATGTCCGTTGTTATCCGGCAGGTGGCCGTTCTTCATGCGCTCGTCCATCCATCCTTTCCGTACGCCTTCAATCATTGCATAGACCCCGAAATACGCGGGTTGGTCATCACCCTCTACATGGATATAGAGCCGGCAATAACTCGCTCTCGGCGCACTCCACACGCCAAACCGACGGAACAGGTCGTAGCAGAACACCTCGCGGCAATAGGAAGGGTCGGCGTTGAAGAACTTCAGGACGATACGGTCGCTTCCGAAGAAACGTTCACCGGTAGCGTACTCCGTAAATTTAACGCCGAAATGCGCATGATGCCACTGCGCGGAGTTGCCTTGGTGAAGGACTCCGGACTCCCCTTCCGGTCGTCTGCGGCTGGTGTTTCCACGGGGGCGCAGTCCGACGCTATCGCGCGTGTAGGTAACGCCGTTCTTGGTAAACGAGAATGCCGCCGGCACGTAGAGGCCGTTATCTTTGTTGGCATCAAAATTCGTAAGGAAGGTATTCCAGTTCTCTTCCGTCACCGTCAGCATGATCTCCGGCACCGCCTCGAGGTCGTATAAGTAATCGGCATTGCGGCGTGTAGAGAGATCGCCCGAGCCCTCCTCCTCTTTCTGTTCTTCGGGGAGGGGAGGGTTTTGGGGCTCCAAGTTCTCAAAGTGTGAGCAAGAAGCCATCATGGCCACTCCTATTAGCCCTAATATGTATCGCGCGCAACGCGTCATAGCACGTATCGTATTTGCTTGAAATGATATTTCCGTTGTTTGCCTTCTTGGTCCCGCAGGACGATCTCGCCTGTCGGTAGTACCTCCTCGATACGGGCGAGGAACTGCCCTTCGGTCTCCGCTCCGGCGTTCATAGTCGGTACTACGCTCACTTCCCTTTCCACGAACGGCCAGAAGCCTTCGCGGCGGTACAGATGCGCTTGGTAATACGCCCACACTTCCTCTCTCTCCATCGCCTCTACGCGCCTAACTTCCGCTATCAGTTGTTCCATAATCCGGTCCACCTCAAAATCCGTGCCACTGATCTGTTTCATGGAGACAGGATTCGGTGCGCCGGAGACGAACTCCGTCTGGTTGACGTTCAGTCCGATGCCTGCGATGGAGTATTGAACCTCATTGCCTACGATGGCGTTCTCTACCAGTATGCCGGCTATCTTTTTGTTCTGCCAATAGATGTCGTTCGGCCACTTGATGGTTAATGGAGAATTGACAATTGACAATTGACAATTAATCATTCTATGCACCGCCACGGAGACGAGGACATTGAGATAGAAAGGTCTTTTGTCTTTTGTCTTTCGACTTTCGACTAAGATTGAGCACAGCAGGTTCTTGCCTTCCTCGCTCTCCCATCCGTTGCCTGCTTGTCCGCGTCCTGCCGTCTGGAATCCCGTGTAGATAAACTCCGGCGGGTTGCCCGCGGCGATGAGTTCGCGCATGAGCGTATTGGTACTATTGGTGCGCGGAATATACATCGAGCAGGTATTGTTGGATCACGTTCTGGATATTCTTCGCTTTGCCGGGCGCCGAGTTGATGAGGATGGCAAAGACCCATTGCTCGCCGTTAGGCAGGTCTATGTACCCCGCGAAATTCTTCGTGCCGGCGATGGTGCCGCTCTTGGCGTGGATCTTACCGTCCAGTTTGGTCTGCGGGCAGAGCGATTTGAGTGTTCCGGTCTGACCGCTGGTAGGCAGGGAAGCCAGCCAAGCCTCTTTGTTGGGGCTGTGTGCCATGACGGTCAGCAGTTGCACCAGCGCCTTGGCGCTCACAGCATCCTGCGGCGCCAGACCACAACCGTCTTTGATGATGGCGTTCTGGATATTCACGCCTCGTCTCCGCCAGTAGTCACGCAGCAGATCCTGGCTGTTATGGATGGTGCCGGGCAGGGTATAACGTGTGCCCAAGTACCGGAACAGCGCCTCGGCGTAGAGGTTATTGCTGTTCTGGTTGGTCTCTTTCAGGATCTCCGTCAGGGGCTCCGAGTAATGGGTGTATATCTCCGTCCGCCCCGGTATCAAGGGGTTGTAGTCCGGCAGGTAAGTAGCATCGCGCTTGACCTCCACGCCCGCTTCGCGCAGCCGTGCCGTGAGATGGCGCGCTAACAGCAGCCCCGGGTTAGGGATGTCGCCTTTGACGCCGAACGTGCCGAGATTGGAGGGAACCGACCCCGTCAGATACCGCTCGCGGCTGTACGGGATACCGCTCACGAAAGCACCGTCGTAACTGATCTTGTCGCACCGGATACGGTTGATAAAATACACATCTTCCACTTTCGGCTCTGTGCCTACGACAGTGGCGGTGCTGCCTACCTCGCCGCTCTTGAGCACGATATTCATCGTGTTGCCGTAGTAGTTGAGACCGAAGATGCCGGGGGCATAGTAGTTACCGGCGTCCTCACAGAGCCATCCTGGGTTCTGCGCCTCGCCGTCCAGCATCGTCATGTCGGCAATAACCGCGCCGTCAATCTTCCGGATACCCGCTTTCTGCACTGCCTTCACCCATTGGTTCAGAAAAGCCGTCTTGCCTTTCCAGCCCAGTGAGGGGTCACAACTGCCGTGGATATACAGATCGCCGTGCAGCACGCCGTTCTCGATGGAACCGGTGTACTCCAGGATCGTCGGAAACCGGAAACCCGGACCTAATATCTCCAGTGCAGCACCGGTGGTCAGTAGCTTCATCACGGAAGCCGGCGGTACCACGTGCTCTGCCCGGTAACTGTCAATCACCTCGCCCGTCTGCAGGTTCTGCACCAGCACGGACATATTCGCCTGACCCGTGATCGGGTGGCTCGTCAGGAAATTAACGGATAATAATATCGAAAATATAAATTTCAACTGTCAATTGTCAAATGTCAAATGTCAAATTTCAAATATCAAATGTCAAATGTCAACTATTCAAATACTCGTGCATCGCTTTCGCAGCCTTGCGTCCGTCGCTCATGGCGAGTATGACGGTAGCGCCGCCGCGTACGATATCGCCGCCGGCGAAGAGTGTCGGGATGGCGGATTGCATATTCTCATTGACTACGATCGTGCCTTTCTTGCCGATCTCCAGTCCTTCCACGGAGGACGGAATCAGCGGGTTGGGGCTCACGCCGACCGCTACGATCACCAGATCGACAGGGATCGTCACCGTCTTGCCTTCAACGGGTACAGGACTCCTACGTCCGCTCTCGTCCGGTTCGCCGAGCTCCATCACTTGCAGTACCGCCTCGTTCACACGGCCGTTCTCGTCGGCGTGGTACTCGATCGGGTTATGCAGAGTCATGAACTCGATACCTTCCTGTTTGGCATGTTTGACTTCCTCCACCCTCGCCGGCATCTCTTCTTCGCTCCGGCGGTAGATGATCATCGCGCGCTCTGCACCGAGACGTTTCGCCGTGCGGACGGCGTCCATGGCGGTGTTACCGCCGCCGATGACGGCTACGTTCTTGCCGTACAGCAGCGGGGTGTCCGTTGCTGGGTTGGAGGCGTCCATCAGGTTCACGCGGGTCAGGTACTCGTTGCACGACAGCACGCCGTTCAGGTTCTCGCCCGGGATGTTCATGAATCGCGGCAGACCGGCTCCCGAGCCCACGAAGATACCCTTGAAGCCCTGTTCCTCCAGTTCCTTCACGCTGATCGTCTTGCCGATGATCGTGTCCGTGTGGAACTGTACGCCGAGGGCGCGCAGACCGTCGATCTCTTTATCGACGATGGCGTTAGGCAGACGGAACTCGGGAATACCGTATTTGAGCACACCGCCAATCTCGTGCAGTGCCTCGAAGACGTGTACCTCGTACCCGTACTTGGCGGCATCTCCGGCGAAGGTCAGACCCGCAGGACCGGAACCCACCACGGCAATCTTGGAAACCCCACTCCCGTCTCCCCTCAAGGGAGAAGCCCCCTCTCTTGAGGAGAGGGTTGGGGTGAGGTTTGTCTGTTCATTCGCATAGTCCGCGCAGAAGCGCTCCAGATAGCCGATGGCTACTGCCGGGTGACCCATCTTGAGATGGATACAGTTCGCCTCGCATTGTTTCTCCTGCGGGCACACACGACCGCAGACAGCCGGCAGAGACGAACTCTCTTTGATCACAGCCGCCGCGCCGAGTACGTCGCCGCTCTCCAGTTTCTTGATGAAACCGGGTATATTGATGTTTACCGGACATCCCTGTACGCATCCCGGGTTCTTGCAGTTGAGGCAGCGGTGGCTCTCCGTGATAGCTTGCTCGAACGACAGGCCCTGGTTCACTTCCTCCCTCAGGCTCTTCACGCGCACTTCGGGACGGAGCTCCGGCATCTGCACACGCGGTATAGCCACGCGCTCTTTCGCCGTACCCTCAAAGGGAGGAACCTCTCCCGACCTCCCCTCAAGGGAGGAGACAGGTTCTTCGTGGGTGGCACTCTCGTTTCCCTCCCTTGTGGGGAGGGGCAGGGTGGGGTTGTTCTTATAGCGCTCCATCGCCTCCGCCTCTTCGGCTTTGTACGATTTCATGCGGCTCAGCATCTCGTTCCAGTCCACGCCGTGGGCGTCGAACTCCGGACCATCGACGCAGACGAACTTCGTCTTGCCGCCTACGGTCACGCGGCAGGCGCCGCACATACCCGTGCCATCGACCATGATGGTGTTGAGACTCGCCTCGGTGGGGATATTATATTTCTCGGTGGTCAGCGCCACGAACTTCATCATGATTGCCGGGCCGATAGTGATACACTTGTCCACTTTCTCGCGGTTGATCACCTGCTCCACGCCTACGGTCACGACGCCTTTCTGTCCGGCGGAACCGTCGTCGGTCATCACGATCACCTCGTCCGACCATTGGGCTAACTCGTCTTGGAGAATGAGCAGACTCTCGTTGCGGGCGGCGAGCACGGTGATGACGCGGTTACCGGCTTTCTTCAGCGCCTCTGCTATAGGCAGCATAGGCGCGGCGCCCACGCCTCCGCACGCGCACACCACCGTACCGTATTTCTCAATACGCGTAGCGCGGCCGAGGGGACCGACGATGTCGTGCAGACACTCGCCCGGCTCCATCGCTACCAGCTTGTGTGTCGAGGCGCCTACCTGCTGAACGACCAGGGTGATCGTTCCTTTCTCTATATCGGCGCCGGCGATGGTCAGTGGAATACGCTCCGAGTGGTCGTCCACACGGATGATTACAAAATGGCCGGCACGCCGGCTACGAGCAATGAGCGGAGCCTCTACTACCAGCTCCGCTACATTCTCCGAGAAAAATCTCTTGCTTAGAATCTTATTCATCTTTCGACTTTTGTCTTTTGTCTTTCGACTTTCGACTAAAAATGCTTTGTTTCTTTACCTACGATGGAGGATAACAGGTTGTTTGCCAGCCTGCTGGCGCCGAAACGGAAGGACTCGTTGTTGAGCCACTCCTCGCCCAGGATCTCTTTCACCAGCGTGTAGTGCTGTACCGCCTCTTCGGTCGTGCTCACGCCGCCTGCCGGCTTGTAACCCATCTTGACGCCTGTTTTCTCGCGCCATGCCTTGATAGCGTGGCACATCACGAAGGTAGCCTCCGGCGTAGCGTTCACGCTGATCTTGCCGGTCGAGGTCTTGATGAAGTCGCAGCCTGCCGCCATCGACAGGATCGATGCTTTCCAGATGTTCTCGGCGCTCTTCAGCAGTCCGGTCTCGAGGATCACTTTGAGGTGCTTGTCGCCGCACACGGCTTTCAGTTCGCTGATCTCGTCGAAACACTCCTGGTAGTTGCCCTCCAGGAACTTGCCTACGCTCAGCACGATGTCGATCTCCGTTGCGCCGGCATTGATGGCCAGAGCCGTCTCGGCTACTTTGACCTCCAGGAAGGTCTGCGAAGCAGGGAACCCGCCGCTCACGCAGGCGATCTTGAAGTTCGGGTCCTTCAGCGCCTTGCGTACGTACTCCGCCATCGCCGGATAGACGCAGATAGCCGCTACGTTAGGGATGCCCGGGAACGCCGCCTCGAAGGTGTTCACGGCGTTCGCCATCCGCTCCACTTTCTCGATCGTGTCATCGGCGCTCAGCGTCGTGTAGTCAATCTGGTGGAGGCACTCTTTCCACACCTCTACGTTGTTATTCTCTGCAAAATGTTTTGCTTCAATCTCAGCCACTTGGGCTTTCACTTGCTCATCTGTAAACGGGCAGGGATACTGCGCGAATAATTCTTCAAACTTGTTCATAGTATTATATATTTTAATTTTTCATCTTTCACCTTTCATCTTTCATCTTTCATCTTTCACCTTTCACCTTTCACCCAGTCTTCCGATGATCGTTTCGTTCCCGCGCACGGCATCGCCCACGGCTACGAACATCTCCGTGTCCAGCGGCAGGTACATGTCCACGCGGCTGCCGAGTTTGATGAACCCGAGGTGCGTGTTCCGGTGCGCCTGGTGCCCCGGCTTGGCGTAGGTCACGATCCTTCGCGCCATGGCGCCGGCTACCTGCCGTACGGCTATCTGCACCTTGCTCGGCGTCTCGATCACCACCAGCGAACGCTCGTTCTCCGTGCTCGACTTGGGCAGCCATGCGCCCTTGTGTCGGCCTTTCTGGTGCTCGCTCACCAAGATATTACCCTCGATCGGGTACCAGTTGGCGTGCACGTTGAACGGCGACATGAAGATCGACACCTGCAGTTTCTTCTCGTGGAAATACTCGTTCTCCTCCGTGGGCTCGATCACCACTACGCGACCGTCCGCGGGCGCGATAATAAAATTAGGATCGTCGATCTCCAGCACCCGTACCGGGTTGCGGAAGAAATACGTCACGAACACCAACAGCAACGCCGTCAGCGCCAGCGTGATACCGAAGATCCAATGCGGGAAATACATGTACATCGGAATATTGATAATAAACAGCAGCAGTGTCGTCCCGAAGATCAGGTTCCGTCCCTCTCGGTGTATTCTCGGTCTTTTCATATACTCTTCAAATTCTCAAATCTCAAATCTCAAATCTCAAATCTCAAATCCCCCCACTGCCCGTACGGGAACTGCGCCAGCATCTCTGCCGCCTGGTCCAGCCCCTGCTGCAGCTTCTTCTCCACCATCATCTTGAACATGAACGGAATATCCGCCTTGACGGTCAGTTTGATGCGGGTGTCCGTCGGGTTCAGTTCCTTGAGCTGGATCCAGAAATGGGCGTCCAGCGGAATACCCTCCGCGCCGAACTTGATGGTGTCGTTCTCAATGCGGTCCACGATGGCGATGCTGATCTTCTGACCCAGTCCGTCCACTTTCAGACGCACGCGGTCGGGCTCCACCTCCATCTCCTGGATCTTGTCTTTCGGGATCAGGTCTTTCACCCGCTCCAGGTTCTGCATGTTGCTCAGCACCCTGTAGATCTGTGCTGCCGGACATGCCGCCGATGTGATTTTACTTTCGTATTTGCTTTCGCTCATAATCTTTTCTGGTATTTCTGCACTTCCAGCGAAGTGCGCGTAATTCTTTTCTCTAATTCCTTGATGTCGCGAATGACGATCTGCAGGTGCTCGGCTAAGGCGTACGCTCCTTCGTCCTTTCGCTTTTCTTTTTCGTCCTCTATCCGTTTCCCCTCGCGGTAACAGAGCACCTCCTTGCCGTCGTCACGCACCAGAATCCTTCTTCCCGGCATCTTCATCCTCCCCTCCTTCACCACGTAGTACCCGTGGTCCTGGTATCTCTCGTCGCGCTCGTACCGGAAGTACTGCAACAACGAGTCCGACACCGGCAGCAGCGAGTCCAGCACCGTCTGATAGTACGCCAATGTCCGCTGCTGGTTGACGAGCGAAACGGAGTCCCGTACATGCTTCTCGGACCGGTATTGCTCTACCTTCGACGGGCGGTTGCACCCCGCGCATGCTATCGCGCAAAATAATATCAATAACTCTCTCCGCATAAATCCGCTACAAAATTACACATAATTTTTGATATATGCAAATAAATCGTACTCTCAGGCGATTTTTTTTGTGGAAATTTCTACCGGACGCTTGCCAAACAGCACGGCCGCGGCTATATCCACTCATCCTCTTTATGTCCGAAGGCGTGTATAAAAAAATCGCATGACAAACTTGGCAAAGTTGGCAAAGTCAACGCTAAGTTTGTCAAGTTTGCCAACTTTGCCATGCAAATTTTCATGCCGGCTCATGGGAGGCTTCGATTGCCAACATGCTTCCAACCGTTAGAGATAAGTTAATCATTCGTTAAATATTGGTTAGTCATTGTCCTACCCTTTCCCTAATCATTACCTAGGCAACAACTACCCATTAACCTTTAATTATTATGCCCAAAAACGCATCCTCGGGTGCGGTTTTTTTGCGTATATGTCAGAAAAAAGCAGTACCTTTGCAGTGGATTTGACTTTTGTAATCGACAAAACACATACGGATTTGTCTTTTGTAATCGTCAAACAAGCTTCCTCTCTGGCTGTTCGGCTTCCTGTATTAAGCCATCTGTCACAATATTATTTGTTTATTTGTCAACCATACAGCGAAGCAGATCGTGCCTGTACGGCAAAGAATTATCAACAATTACCAACAATTAAAAAATATGCATCTTATGTAAAAAAAGAAAATTGTCTTTAATTGTCTTTAATTGTTGACTGATAGAAAAATCAGAGGACTTGGAAACGGCTAATTATGCGAATTAAACGAATATAAATTAGCTTAATTAGATAAATTCGCCGTTATATTTAATGAAAATAAGTGCGTGTACCCGCAAAAACTTTCAACAACATAGAGCCGGTCTGTTCTTAATAATTACCAAAAATTAATGAAAATAAGAAAATGTTTTTTAGGTTTATGTCCGAAGTTGGCTATTACTCGTCAGAGTGTGGATTTGGTTGATTGAGCGTCATGGGAGCTCGCTCACAAGGACGATTAAGCAAGCTAAGACACAAAGTCCAACGGACTAATAGACAACTGAGGGGTTTTATAGGTTTTTGTTTAAAAAAATCGCTCTTCGGTGCGTTTTTTTTTGCGTATATGTCGGGAAAAAGCCACCGGAGTAATGTGGAAAAATCGGGGCAAAATGTGTAAAAATCGTCGCCCGAGACAAAAAAACTTTGCAATTCGTAAATTTTTGCATCAATTTCTTTGCAATACGTAAATTTTTGCGTGTACGCCTTGCGCGTATGCGAACTTTTTTGTACCTTTGCGCCCGATATTGAATTTTGTAAAATAAGGTTAGCAAAACCGATATATGATTTATAAGAAAAAACAAATTATTAACTAAAAATCAAAACAATTATGAGAAAAAGAAAGTTTTTTACACTATTCTTTGCCCTGGCGGCGATGATGCTCGCCTCGACCGGGCAAATCCGGGCAGACCAATCGGCGGGTTTCTACCACTTTCAACAAGGCTTTATTCAAGGCAATAATGTCGCGAATCAGGTTACGGTGAACTGCGGGGCTGTTTACGATAGATATGCTCTCTTGAGATATGGTGGTAAAAATTTGACTATTTCCGTACCGGCGGGATATTCGATTACCTTTATAAGGTTTATTGTGGAAAGAGCTGTCGATAGACAGACCATCAGTACTACGAAAGGAACGTTAAGTGACAACAGGCCTCAAAAAGAAGATATCACTTACGTCAATGATGTCAACAGCACTTCTGTCACATTGAGTACCGAGGGTGAGTACAGGATTGGAACGATAGAGGTTTTCTACAAGGTTGAAGAACCGACGGGTTCGGTTGACGGTCTCACCGGAAAGAATGGTTCGTTCCGTGTCTGGGGATGGGCTTATGACCCGGATGCTGAAGATAGTTATGCTGTGGCCGTCCACGTGTATGTGTTCGACAATGCCACGGAGACCGTTTTGGACAACGCGAAAAAGGGTATCAACGCCGGTACAGCGAACATCAAACGTGACGACTTGGCAAGTCAGGGACACGGTGTGATGCACGGTTTCGATTTTAACCTGAGTTTGACCGACCTCAATCCGGGTACCTATTACGTTCGCGTGTATGCCATTGACAAACAAGGCATTAGCAACCCTAATATAGGGTACGCGGACCAAAGCGGTAAAGTGAAGGCGGTTACCGTTAGTGCTCCGTACACCGTTAGCTACAACGCCAACGGTGGTAGCGGTGCTCCGGGTAATCAGACAAAGGCACAGGATATTACGCTCAAACTGAGCACTACCACGCCGACCCGCACGGGTTATACCTTCAACGGCTGGAACACGAATAATAGCGGAACAGGTACCAACTATGCAGCCGGAGCCAATTACACCGCCAATGCCAATGTGACCCTTTATGCGAAATGGACCGCGAACAAGTACACCGTAACGCTCAATCAACAGAGCGGTTCGGGCGGTTCGTCTTCTGTGCAGGCTACTTACGGTTCGGCAATGCCGGCGGCTACGATGCCGACCCGCATGGGTTATACCTTCCAAGGCTACTACGACGCCCAAACAGGCGGTAACCAGTATTACAAAGCGGACGGTAGCAGTGCTAAGAACTGGGACAAGACCGCAGCGGCTACGCTCTATGCGCGCTGGAATCTTATTACCTATACTATCACGTACGACTACGCGAAGGGTGAGGGAAACAACCCGGCTACCTATACCGTTGAGACGCCTGCCTTCCAACTGGCAGTTACCCGTTTGGGTTATACGTTCCTCGGTTGGACCGGCTCGAACGGCAACACGCCGCAGACTACTGTTCAGATAACCAAGGGCTCTACGGGCGATAAGAACTATGTCGCTAATTGGGCAATCAACCCGAGTACGCAGGTTCAGTATCTCGACAGCCTTGATAATACGGCAGCTCAAGAGACCGTTGCTTTCAACCGTCCGATAGAGCCGGAGGTAGCAGGCTTCACGTTCGTCCGCTGGGATGTAGTGGAAGGCCCGCTCAGCGAGGGTATCACACTCCAGGCTATCTACACGGAGGACGAACCTTCGGGTGCGCCCAAGAAACAGGTAGGCAAGTTCACGCTTATCCGCAGGGGCGATAAGAACGAGTATATTCTTCAAACTGCTAAATGAATTATACTATGATAAAGAGATTTTATATCCTACTTCTTGCTATAGTAGCAAGTGTAGGGATGAGCTGGGCGAGTGTCACCTGGATAAGTGACCAGTACGGAAATCATGAAGAAAAAGGTTATAATGCAGGAACTCCTTTTACTAAGGACGGGGTAACTGTAACAATGAGCGATAATGCCTTTTTCATTGTTAGTTATTGGGGCGATGCCTCACTGCAGTGCATACAGGGTACCTTTAGTCCTACTGCCGGAAATTATGTGTTCTCCAATTCTCTCGGCGAGAACTTCGTCAAGATTGTAATTGCTGCCGGCTATCCATCAGACTGGGAGTCGTTCCCCAAAGGAGATGGATGGGTATTGAGTGGAGATGAGTATAATGGTTATATACTCACTTGGACCGGCAATGCCAGTACTGTAACTCTGATGGACAATGGACTCCACAGCGTGAATCAAAGTATCGAAGGCGACATCGTGTTCTACTTTGAAAGTGACAGTGAAGAGCCCGGCGGCGGTGGCACTCCAGCCGGCGCACTGAAGGGTAAGTTCTCCGTTGCCGACGGAAAATTCGTTTGCTTCTCCAAGGGTAACTTGAAATACACCAAGTCAACCGGCAAATTCGAGTTTATGACCAATCAGTATGATATGGCGGAGACTAATAATCAGAACGTAGGTAATGATTATGCTTCTCAGGAAGTAATAAGTCTCTTCGGTTGGGCAACGAACGGTATCAGCCGTACCGATGTGAATGCTTATCAGCCGTATTCCACTTATCACGATGATGCGTATTACGGTACCACCTCCCCCAAAAGCGCCAGCGAGACGCTCGGCGGTTATGACTGGGGTAAGAACATGGGTGACGGCTGGCGTACGCTGACCGCAGAAGAGTGGGGATACCTGATTGGTCCGGGTAACGGCGGTCCTACTCCTTCGGATCAGCGCGCCAATTACCAGTCCCTCCGCGGTCTGTGCAAGATCACCGTCAGCGGCACTGAATATGCGGGTATGATTATCCTGCCGGATGATTTGTATAATAATCTTCCTGCGGTGGGTAGCATAGCTTCCAAGTGGTCTGCTTGTGCGGTAGCGGCAGGTAGTCTTACGTATAATACTACTTTCACGGAGGCAGAGTGGACTGCCCTGCAGGCAGCCGGCGCGGTCTTCCTTCCTGCTGCGGGCTACCGCAATGGTACGACTGTGCTCTACCTTGGTTCCGGCGGGTACTATTGGTCTTCTTCGGCGCAAGCAAGTACGAGTGCCTTCTACTTGTACTTCGGCGCAAGCAAGCTGAAACCGAATAACACCAGCCAACGGTGCAACGGCAACTCGGTGCGCCTCGTCAGCGACATTGCTCCCGATCCCGCTCCGGCTTGGGTACTTGCTGGCGACGTATGGGATGAAGATACCAAAACCCTGACGGTGAACTCTAATCCGGGAACAGAGGCTTATTATCAAAACACACAGATAGAGCATCTGATCATCAGCGACGGAGTGACGACCATTGGAGAGTCTGCGTTCGACGAATGCACTGCCTTGCTTTCTGTTGTTATTGGTAACGATGTTACAAACATAGAAGCATATGCTTTCGATGAATGTAGGGCTATGACCTCTTTAACGATTGGTAACAAAGTTCAGACCATTGGTGAGTCTGCGTTTGGCAGTTGCGAAAGCTTGACTTCCGTGATCATTCCGAACAGCGTAACCAGCATTGGAGAGTCTGCCTTCGATACTTGCGACAAGATAAGTTCTCTGACGATTGGTAACAGCGTTCAGTCCATTGGGGAGGATGCATTCACTAATTGCAGTGCATTAACCGATGTAACTATTCCTGCCAGTGTCGAAAACATTGGAAATTGGTTTTTCCGTAATTGCGAAAATTTGACCACTATCACTTGTGAGGCGACAACTCCTCCTACTTTAGGGAATAATGCGTTCTTCGATTGTGACAAACTCGAACATATCTATGTACCGGCTGCATCGGTAGCCACCTACAAGGCAGCGACCAACTGGGCTACGAAAGAAGCAATCATCTCGGCTATTCAGACCAACCAACTCTACATGGAGGTGGATGGCACAGCGGGTACCTTGAAATGGGGTTTGGCAGGAAGCAATCCTGTGTATGACGGAAACGCTATTCAATATAGTGATCGTAAGTATATCACGACCCTTACTATTGATGCGTCGTGTCAGAATCATACGCTGACGTCATTCTATAATCTCTTCTATGTTTTCAGTGGTTTGACTACCATCAATGGTCTTGAAAACTTGGCAACGGCGAACGTTGAGAGTATGCGTTATATGTTCTATGATTGTAAGGCTCTGACTTCTCTTGATCTAAGTTCGTTCAATACGGCGAAAGTGACGGATATGAAGGGAATGTTCAACGGATGCTCTAATTTGACTACCATCTACGTAGGCGACGGTTGGAATACTTCTGCTGTTACAAACGGATCCGCTATGTTCTATGGTTGCACTAATCTTCCTAATTATGATAGTGAAGCAACAGGCGTCGACAAAGCTTATGTCGGCGCAGGCGGATATCTGTCTGCTAATCTGACTCCGGCTGATGTGATGGCGCTGATTAACGCCATCGGTACGGTAGAGTTCACCGCAGAGTGCAAGGCGAAGATTGATGCTGCCCGTACGGCGTACAACGCGCTGAGCGACGGTGACAAAGATCTCGTAACCAATAGCGCTACGCTGACGACTGCAGAGACGGATTACGCGGCATTGGCAGCAGCAGCAGCTGCTCCGGTAATTGCGCAAATTGAAGCGCTGCCGACGGCTATCAAGCTCTCTACCTATTTCTCTACTTATGATTTAATGGTAGCAGCACGCGCTGCTTACAACGCCCTCTCTGCAGAGGTACAAGCAGCCGTAAACAACTTGTCTAAACTCACCAACCTTGAGGCCGCTTTCGCTGCTATCGGTGGTGTGAACGAGAAACTCTCCAAACCGTTCTCGGTAGGAGAAGGTCAAGTGGTTTATTTCTCACATGGTAATTTGCAGGCTACTTACAACGGCACCAATTGGAGTTGGGCATTTGCCGCGCATCAGTATGACTATATAGGAGATACTTCCGGCAACATCATCATCAATGGCAACGGTACGCTTTCCGGCGCTGGTACAGTGGATCTCTTTGGCTGGGTAGCCAACTCGAGTACTGTTTTGACAAGCGGCGTCGCCAAATACGGTGTCAGCAATAGTGATAATGTCAGCGATTACGGTCTCGGTGAAACCGAAACCCTGAAGGGAGACTGGGGTGTTGCAGCCAACGATGCGAACATCGGCGGCTATAACGACTGGCGCATATTGTCCAATGATGAATGGGTATATCTGTTTAAAACAAGAACAGATGCCGCATCTAAATACGGATATGCGACAGTTGGTGGTGTGAACGGTGTCATCATCATTCCGGATGCATTTACCGACCCAATGAAGAATAAAGGCAACAAAGCGTTTATACCGCAAAATGTAGACAAAGGATACTCTACCAATGTCTATACCACCGGTGGCAACTGGGAGGCGATGGAAGCCGCAGGCGCGGTATTCATGCCCGCCGCAGGCAGAAGAGCCGGTACTACGGTTACTATCAACGAAGGCACCGGCTTCTATTGGTCGAGTACCCCCATGAGTTACCAAGCATCCTATTTCATGGGATTCATGGGTTCGAATGTGGTTCCGAATAACGACCGCTATCGTTATCACGGCTTATCTGTTCGTCTCGTCAGCAACAATGCTCCCGTAGCCTCTACTCCGCTGGATTCGGCGCTGGTAGTGAAAGACATGATTGAGGCTATTCCGGCAGAAATCACATTGGAAGACGCTTGCGTGAAGGCAATCAATGACGCCCGCGAGGCATACAACAAACTGAGCGAGGCGGCCAAAGGTTTGCTCGAAGAAGCTACCTTAGCGAAACTGACCGACGCTGAGGCAGACCTGACTGCACTCTATCAAGCCGAGGCAGACAAGGTAGTTGCTAAGATCAATGCCATCCCGACGCCGGTTACGCTGAAACTCGCTACGCTCGATTCTATACAGAACGCACGCGCTGCGTACGACGCCCTGACTGCTGACCAGAAACTGCTGGTAAGCAACTATGATGTGCTGACCACCGCTGAGGCTGCTCTTGCAGGTCTCAACCCGGGCGGCGGTGCTCCTGCCGGTGCTCTGAACGGTAAGTTCACGATTAACGCAGACGGCGACCAAATCGCATTCGCGAAAGGTAACCTGCAGTACCAGGCATCAACCACCACTTTGCGGTTTGCTACGAACCAGTACGATATGATTGGCGCAGATAATGCCAATATCTCTGACACATACACCGGTTGGATTGACCTCTTTGGTTGGGGAACGGGTAATAATCCTGCCAAAGCAAGCACAGTCGACGGGGATTACTCCACGTTTACCGATTGGGGTACAAATGCGATCAGTAACGGCGGCAACGAAGCCAACCTATGGCGTACGATGACCGTACAAGAGTGGAATCACCTTATAAAAAATCGTACAAATGCTGCTCATCTCAAAGGCCAAGCCACTGTAGCTGATGTACATGGCTATGTGTTATTGCCGGATAGTTGGACGCTGCCTGCAGGACTGAGTTTTACTGCAAATCCTAATAACTGGACGACAAATGACTATACCGCAGAACAATGGACACAGATGGAAGCAGCGGGTGCTGTCTTTTTGCCGGCAGCGGGCTACCGCGAACCGGAAATCGAAGGTGTTGGCGAGAAAGGCTGGTATTGGGCGTCTAATGTTGTCTCCGATGCCGCGGCGTACTGTTTCGAATTCGATGAGACCACTTCAAGAGTGTTCGGAAGCCGCATTTACTTCGGTCAACCTGTCCGTCTGGTAGCCGTAGCTGCTCCTTCTCCGCTGGATTCGGCTCAGGCTGTGAAAGACCTGATTGAGACTATCCCGGTTGAGATTACACTGGATGCCGCTTGCGTGAACGCTGTTCAGGCAGCACGCGACGCTTACAACGCACTGAGCGAGGCTGCTCAGGGTGCGCTGGATGCAGCTGACGTACAGAAGCTGAACGACGCTGAGCAAGCATTGAAGGACCTCAACCAAGCCGAGGCGGACAAGGCGGTCGCTAAAATCAACAACATCCCGCAGCCGGTAGAGCTCAAACTCGCTACGCGCGATTCTATAGAAAGCGCGCGCGCTGCGTACGACGCCCTGACTGCTGACCAGAAAGCTTTGGTTCCTGCTGCCACGTTGCAGAAACTGACCGACGCTGAGGCTGCTCTTGCAGAAAAGAACCCGGGTGGCGGTGCAGGCGCACTGAGCGGTAAGTTCACGATTGACGAATCAAGTGTCGTTTATTTCTCCAAGGGTAACCTGCAAGCTACGACAGCTGACCTCGGTGCTAACTGGACATGGAGCTTTGCCGCTCACCAGTATGACGTCATCGGCAATGCTGCTGCCAACAACGCTATCAGTGGCAACGGTACGGTATCCGCTAACGGTACAGTCGATTTGTTCGGCTGGAGCACTTCTACTACCTTCTATGGTATTCATAACAGCACTGACAACGGCACCTACTATGCTAGTTTCGTCGATTGGAGCAGCAATACCGACCTAAAAGCGTCTCTTGGAGAAGACTGGCGCACTCTGACCAGCAGTGAATTGGAGTACCTTTTGAACTCGCGTACCACCACTTCGGGTGTGCGTTATGCCAAGGCAACAGTGAATAGTGTAGCCGGTCTTATCATCCTACCGGATAATTGGGATGAGGCTTACCACGCATTGGCATCCACCAATAATCCCGATGTTGATTTCAACGGCAACATAATCAGCTCTGATGAGTGGACAAATGAATTAGAGGCTCATGGTGCTGTCTTTCTGCCTGCCGCCGGTAACAGGAACGGCACGAATGTGAGCGAGGCGGGCTCCGCCGGTTACTACTGGTCGGCTACATCCATTGATGCGTACACCGCGAACTACATGTACTTTAATAATTCTGAGTTGAGTGCTAATAGCTTCAACCTTCTTCATTACGGCCGCTCGGTGCGCCTCGTGACCGAGAACGCACCGGCTTCACCTCTTGCCGATGCTCAGGCAGTGAAAGACCTGATTGATGCTATTCCGGCTGAAATCACATTGGATGCTGCTTGTGTGAAGGCGATTGAGGATGCCCGTGCTGCATACGACGCCCTGAGCGACAACGCTAAGGATGCACTCGATGATACTACCGTACAGAAACTGACTGACGCTGAGGCAGCTCTGACGGCTCTCAACCAAGCCGAGGCTGACAAGGTAATCGCTAAGATCAATGCCATCCCGACGCCGGTAGAGCTCAAACTCGCTACGCGCGATTCCATAGAAAGCGCGCGCGCTGCGTACGAGGCACTCAACGCAGACCAGAAACTGCTGGTAAGCAACTATGATGTGCTGACCGCTGCTGAGGCTGCTCTTGCAGAAAAGAACCCGGGCGGCGGAATGCCTGCCGGTGCGTTGAACGGTAAGTTCACTATTAATGCCAATGGCGACCAAATCGCATTCTCGAAAGGTAACCTGCAGGCTACGACTACCGACCTCGGTGACCACTGGACATGGGGCTTTGCTGCTAACCAATGGAATTACCTTGGTATTGCCGTAGCGAATAACGGAACCGTTTCTGAGAATGGTACGGTGGATCTGTTCGGTTGGAGTACGGCCGCTACCTACTATGGTATCAATAATAGCTATAAGGCCGTCGATTATATCGGAGATTTTGTCGATTGGGGACCCAACATGGGTGCCGGTTGGCGCACGCTTACGAAAGACGAATGGAATTATCTGATTGAAAATAATACCAAGGGTAGGGCTACCGTAAACGACAAGAACGGCTACATCTTCCTTCCGAACGATTGGAGCGGTCCGGCCTTTACCGCTAATCCGGACAACTTTACAACGAATGTCTATTCAGGCGACGACTGGACCGCAATGGAGAACGCCGGTGCGGTGTTCCTGCCTTCTGGCCCTGCTCGCAATGGCACATATCCATTGATAGCAAATGATGCTAAATATTGCAGCTCCACCTCGTTGAATAATGATACTTCGTATGTATTCACAATTTACTACAATCAGTCTCAAAGCGCTTGTACCGGCACCAATCGCGCGTATGGTTGCATGGTCCGTTTGGTATCTGAAGGCGGAGGTGCTACTCCGCTGGATTCGGCGCAGGCTGTAAAAGACCTGATTGATGCTATTCCTACTCCGGTTGAGTATCCGACCAGCGGCGCAGCTATCGGAGCCGCTCTCGTGGCATACAACCAATTGAGCGACGCTGCCAAGGGTGCGCTCGATGCCGCTGATGTACAGAAAATGACAGACGCTGCCACCCAATATGCAGCACTGGATGCTATCGCAGCGATTGAGGCAATCCCGGCTGAGATTACCTATGACCCGGCTGTCAAAGCTGCTATCGAGACCGCTCGCGAGAAATACGACGCACTGAGCGATCCTTCGAAAGCACTCGTTGACGCCGAGGTAAGCCAAAAACTCACCAACGCTGAGGAAGCATGGGCTATCCTCGTTGCGAAGATTGAGCACAACGTAAGCTATATGGGTAAGGACGGCGAGCTCAAGAATGAGAAAGTAGCGCTGCTCCATATCCCCGATCCGGCTCCTGAGTTCAACGGTTACGAGTTCGTTCGCTGGGATGTCAAAGCAGGCGACTTCCTTGAAGAAGGTCTCCGCATCAAGGCTGTCTATACACCGATCATCACCACCAATCCGGCGGCATATGACACCCTCGTTTACAACGGCACGGCGCAGACCCTGATTACCGCCGGTGTGGCGAAGGAAGGTCATATCGAGTATCGTATCAATGACGGTGAATGGAGTACCGAACTGCCGCAGGCTATGAACGCGGCCGCGTACGTAGTAACCTATAAACTCGTGCGCGAAGGACATGAGGATTACATGGCGGGTTCTGTCAATGTGACGATCGCCAAGGCTCCGGTTACCTATACCGCGCCGACGGCTGTTGAAACCCTCGTTTATAACGCATCTAACCAGACCCTCATCGCTGCCGGTCAGACCAACGACGGTACCTTCGAGTACTCGCTCGATCCGAGCCTCCTGGATAGCTGGAAAGCTGAACTGCCGATGGCTATGGGCGCCGATACATACAATGTATTCTACCGCGTACAGGGTGACCTCAACCACCTTGACTCCGTAGCTACCGATCCGATAACTGTGACGATCGCCAAGGCTGAGTTGACCGCTACGGCGGATGATAAGACCGTGACCTATGGCAACGCTGTACCTGCATACACCGTTACCTATGCCGGCTGGCAAGGCGACGACGATGCTTCAGTCCTGACCGGTGACATCACATTCGCTTGCGAGTACCAGCCGATAGAGACCGGCGTAGGCGACTACACCATCACCCCGAGCGGCGTGAGCGCATCTAACTACGCAATCACCTTCGTTCCCGGCACACTGACCGTCATCAAGGATGCATCCCATTGTACCGCTCCGGTGGCGTTCGACACCCTCGTTTATAATGGTATTGCGCAGACCCTCATCATAGCCGGAACTCCTGTCGGCGGTGAGATCCAATACAGCCTCGACGCCACGTTGTCAGGCAGCTGGAGTACCGCACTGCCGCAAATGAAAGATGCAGGCACCTATAAGGTATTCTACCGCGTCGCCGGTGATGCGAACCACAACGATAGCGAATACGATCCGATTGAGGTATCGATCGCTAAGGCTCCGCTGACCATCACCGCGGAGAACAAAGAAGTTGTTTACGGCTTTGCCGCTCCGGGCTTCAGCGTATCGTACTACGGTCTGCAGGGCAGCGACCTGCCTGCTGACGTGCTGACGGGCGAACTGGCATACGCGTGCGACTATACCGCCGGCAGCAACGTAGCTTTGTATGACATCGTTCCGGGCGGACAGACTTCGGCTAACTACGACATCACCTATGTCAAGGGTACGCTCACCGTTCTCAAGGCCGATCCCGCCTTCACGGAGCCTGTGGCTAACACGCTCACCTATAACGGTGGCGCACAGACACTGATTGCAGCCGGTGAAACTGAGCACGGTACGTTCGAGTACACCTTCACCCCGAATGACGAGGAGAGTTGGAATACCGCTCTTCCGCAGGCTAAGGATGCCGATACCTACGGTGTTTATTACCGCGTTGTTGGTGACCATAACCACCTTGACTACGAGTCTGCGGATGCAGTCGTAGTGACCATCGCCAAGGCAGCCCTGACCGCTACTGCGGACAACAAGGCTGTTATCTACGGCGAGTACGCTCCTGCGTTCACGGTTACTTATACCGGCTGGCAGGGCGAGGACAATGCGGATGTGCTCACCGGTGCCATTGCATACGAGACCAACTACACCCGCGGCAATGATGTAGGCAACTACACGATCATCCCGAGCGGTGTAGATGCTGCTAACTATACCATCACCTTCGTCAACGGCACGCTCACCGTGAACCGCAAGTCTGCTGAGTCCTCCGACATCATGGCGGCTCAGGAGGATGGCGAGCAACTGGTTTACACCAATGCTGTCAACAAACCGACCCTCGTTGTGAAGGATACGACCCTCACCCTGACGGAAGAGAAGGACTACACGCTGACCTTCGTCGGCCGCGGCGAGACCGAGTACACCGAGTCCGCTACCGCTCCGACCCACGTAGGCGAGTACACGGCTAAGATAGCCTTCATCGGCAACTACAAGGATATGCTGACCGTGGACTTCACCATCTCCAAGGCTCCGCTGACCATCACCGCCGACGACAAAGAGAACATCTTCGGCGAAAACGCTCCTGAGTTCACCGTAAGCTACCAAGGCTTCCTCGGCACGGACACCAAGGATGTCCTGACCGGCAGCCAGGCATACGCATGCGAATACGTCCGCGGTGATCATGTAGGCGACTACACGATCATCCCGTCCGGTGTGGACGCACACGACTACGTCATCACCTTCGTCAACGGCACGCTGACTGTCAACCGCAAGTCCGCTAAGGACGATGACATCGTGGCAGCACAGCTCGCCGGAGAGGCACTCGTTTACGACGCCGAGGTCAACAGACCGACTATCGTGGTAACCGATACGACCTTCACCCTGACGGAGGAGAAAGACTACGTGCTGACCTTCATCGGTACGGCTAATGACGCTTCTGTATATGAGGAGTCTGGCGTGGCTCCGGCCAAGGCGGGTGACTACACCGCTATCGTAGCGTTTGTAGGCAACTATATCGACACCCTGACCGTTGACTTCACGGTCTCCAAGGCTCCGCTGACCATCACCGCCGAGGACAAGACGATGATCTACGGCGACGAGCATCCCGAGTTCACGGTGACCTATGCGGGCTGGCAGGGAACGGACGATAAAGACGTCCTGCTCGGCACCCAGGCTTACAACTGCGAGTACGCTCCGGGCAGCTATATCGGTGCTTACTCCATCGAGCCGAAGGATGTAGAGGCTGACAACTACGCAATCACTTTCGTTCCCGGCACGCTGACGGTCAACAAGGCTGTAGTCAAAGTATCCGGTGCTGACATTCAAGAGGCCAAGTTCGAGGACGGCAACACGACCGCTGTCGTACTGAATATCAAACTCAATGACCCGATCGGTCATGTCACCACTGCTACGTTCAGCGACGCTACGGTAGGCGAGGGCAAGACCATCACCATGTTCTACGAACTGACAGGCGATGCGGCACTGCTCGCTAACTACGACCTCATTCCGACCTCCGAGATCTTCGGCAAGAAGGGTATCATCATCGAGAACTTCATCCCGGACAACAACCCGGAGAAAGAGGATGACGAAGCCGAGGTGAAAGAGGGTATTGAGGTGTACGCATACGGTTATTGCGACGGCAGCGGCTACAGCCTGCGTTACCATCTGAACAGCGGTAACCCCGACCAGTACAAGATCGACTTCGCCGACAGCCGCTTCGCGGATGTGGACTGGACGAATCTTGAGGTAACGGGTCCTGACGGCCATATCGACATCGAGATACCGGTTGACCTGCCGACAGGCGACTATACGATGACCGTCACCTTCCGTGACAGCCGCTTCGACTGGCTTGAGTCGAAACCGTTCACGGTGACCTTCCATGTCAACCTGCCGGAGACCTACACCATGCCGTTGTTCGAGAACACCATTGCTTTGGTCGATACCTGCAACTGCTTCACGGACATCCAATGGTACTACCGTGCCGACGCATCGGAGGCATGGCA